>MHDC01000040.1 GCA_001803415.1 Microgenomates group bacterium RBG_16_45_19
TGCGAGATTCGTATAATGGTAGTACATCTCCCTTCCAAGGAGAAAGCGCCAGTCCGATTCTGGTATCTCGCTCCAAATGCCCCCGTAGTTCAACGGATAGAGCGACTGCCTTCTAAGCAGTAGGTTGAAGGTTCGATTCCTTCCGGGGGCACCATTGACTTTACTTCACCTAGGATTCGTCCTTGACCCCCCTATCGGCCAAGACGTACTATGAAATTAAGGCACTAAAAGTGCTGAGATTTTGTATGAGTCAAACACCGGATATTTTGATGTTGGGGTGGGAGTTACCCCCGGCTAACTCCGGTGGTTTAGGGGTTGCCTGCCATGGTTTAGCCCAAAGCCTGGCTCGTTTAAGCACTCATATTAGTTTCGCTTTACCTCGTCAACTGCCAGCCCATATTCCTTTTATGGATATTTTTGACCACGATTTGATCGGGGTCCAAGTCACCGCCATCAATTCACCCTTAAGACCATACCGCACCGCCGCCGATTACTCTAACTCCGTTCCCATTCCGACCCAAGGCTGGGCACAAGACTTGTATCAGGAAGCTTTTCGTTTTGCCGAAGCCATCGTCCGCTT
Source organism: Microgenomates group bacterium RBG_16_45_19 (assembly GCA_001803415.1). Lineage (GTDB taxonomy): Bacteria > Patescibacteriota > Microgenomatia > UBA1400 > RBG-16-45-19 > RBG-16-45-19. Next base: position 581 of record MHDC01000040.1, read on the forward strand.
CAGCCAAACTCGCCACTTTGATTTGGTTCACGCCCATGATTGGATGACTTTCCCGGCCGGCGTCGCCGCTAGTCAGACCCAAGGCAAACCCTTTATTGCTCAAGTCCACGCCACCGAATACGATCGTACTGGTGGTTATCTAGACTCTCGGATCGCTGACATCGAGGCTCGCTCTTTGCACCAAGCTGACAAAGTTATTACAGTTTCCGACTACACCAAGCAAATTGTCTGTGATCATTACCAGCTTCCTGCCGAAAAAATTACCGTGGTCCATAATGGCTTAACTCCAACTGACTTTCAAGTTGAGACTTTACGGCGTTTTTTCCCTCATGACCACCTGGTCCTTTTCGTGGGTCGCTTAACCTTTCAAAAAGGGGTTGAATATTTCCTCCAAGCGGCGAAGCGGGTTTTAGAAGCCGTTCCCAATACTCTGTTTATCGTCGCCGGTTCCGGTGATTTGTATCAACGCCATCTCTTAGAGGCAGCCTATTTAGGCATTAGTCAACGAGTCATTTTTACTGGCTTCTTGAGAAATCAAGAACTGAGCGCTCTTTATCACGCTGCTGATGTTTTCGTCATGCCTTCAGTCTCTGAACCGTACGGCTTAGTAGCCTTAGAAGCCATTGCCGCTGGTGTGCCCGTGATTCTTTCTAAAAACTCCGGCGTTAAAGAAGTTATCCGTCACGCCCAATTAGTTGATTTTTGGGACATCCATAAAATGGCCGCTCTTATCGTTCAGTCAATCCTGTTCCCGAATCAAGCTCACCAACTTAATCGTCTGGCTCAATTTGACAGCCAACCTTTAACTTGGGAAGCGGCCGCTGCCAAAACCTTGGCTCTTTATCATCAAGTTATCGCCTAAATTATGCCCGCCGTCGTCCTCTATTTCCATCTCCATCAACCTTTACGTTTGAAGCCTTTTTCGCTCTTTGATTTATCCACTACCACTGCTGACTTGAATGAGGCTTTTGCTCCGGTTAACCAACCGATTTTGCATAAAGTTGCGGCCAAATGCTATCGCCCGGCTAACCAAATGATGCTGGACCTAATCCGTGATTTTCCCGACTTTAAACTCTCTTATTCAATTAGTGGCACTCTGGTCGAACAACTCTCGGCCTACGAACCAGATATTATTTTCCAGCTCCAACAATTGGCCGCCTCTGGCCGGGTCGAATTCTTGGATGAAACTTATTACCATAGTTTAGCCTCCCTTTTCTCACCCAAAGAATTTTTTCGCCAGGTTTCACTCCATCGTCAAATGATTCGGGAATTATTTAATCAGGAACCTAAAGCTTTCCGTAATACCGAACTGATTTATAACAACCAGTTAGCCGAAACGGTCGCCCAAATGGGTTACCAGACTATCTTAGCCGAAGGCGTTGAGCGTTATCTCTGGTGGCGTTCCCCTAATTTTATCTACCAACCGCCTGGGTTACCGCAACTTAAGCTGCTTTTGAAAAATTATCGCTTATCCGATGATATTGCCTTTCGCTTCAGCAACCGTGACTGGTCCGGTTTCCCGGTTACCGCCGATAAATACGCTCACTGGTTATCTGCCTTAAACGGTTCGGCTCAAGTGGTAAATCTCTTCATGGACTATGAAACTCTCGGCGAACATCAATGGGATGATACCGGCATCTTTGAATTTTTTAGGCATCTTCCCGCCGCCGTTTATCGTCATCCGGATAATCGTTTTCTGACTGTTTCCGAAGCGTCGGAGGCTTTCCCCATCATGGATACCGTTGATATACCCGAAATCACTTCCTGGGCTGATTTAGAAAGGGACGTTACTGCTTGGCTGGGTAACCCCTTACAACAGCAAGCCTCAGCCGCCCTCTATGCCCTGGAATCTCCGGTGTACCAAGCCGGTGACCAAAACCTAATCAAGTTTTGGCAGCAACTCACCACCAGCGACCATTTTTACTATATGTGTACCAAATGGTTTGCCGATGGCGATGTCCATAAGTACTTTTCCCCCAACAACAGCCCCCTGGATGCCTATACCTATTTTATGAACGTCTTGCATGCCTTAAGGCTAAAGTTGTATGCTAATCAGACTACCAGCCCTCTCGAAGCTAATTCCTATCAATTAATTACCGGAATTCCTGCCCATGATTACCGTTATTCCTCGGCGTTATGATGCGCCTAAATGGCAAGCCAATGTCCCTACCGGCCAAGTCTTCAAACTTAATAATGGCCAACTGATCCACAATTTGTTTGAACTCAAGCAAGTTTTATCCAGTATTGACGAAACTTTACTCCAAAGCCACGTCAACCCAGAACAGCATGATTTAGCCGCTTGGGTGCTCTATAGTGTCGGTGACCCAGCTTTAAGTGAAGAACTCAAGAAAAATCATCATCGTTGGGGTTTAATCGTCACCTTAGAACGACAGCTGATGCGCACCTTAAATCTACCCCCCTTTGTGGCCGCTCGCTGGTTAGCGCCGGTCACTGCCGTCTTTATCTTTTCCTCTGGCGAATCGGTTAATAGCTTAGATAGTCTCAAAAACGTTCTAAACCAAATCTCTGACGCGGCGGTTGAACCTCACCTAGATCGAGTTCCCAACGATATTGCCAAATGGGTTAACGATGAAATCGGCGATTATCCTTTGGCCGAGATTCTGGCTGACTCCAGTAACCGGCTCCAGTTGTATAATGCCGTTTCTGATCATCTGACGATGCTTCAGGATGCTTTAAAGAGCTGATCCCTGTTATGATATGAAGACATGAACCGTTTCCGGTTTACTCTTTCCTGGCCGCTACTTAGCCATCTGGCGATTCTTATTTGCCTCCTGATTTGGTCTCTGGCTGTCTGGTGGCCCACTCGTTTCCTCCCTTTCCATTGGGATAGTGCCGGTTTTGTTCATCAAGCGGCTCAAAATTTGTTGGCCACTAATTTTTCTCCCCTGATTGCTGACGGTTCTGATTTTGCCCATCCACCCCTGGTGCCGCTCTTACTGGCCTGGGTGCGTATCTCCTTTCCCCCCGATCTTCTTAATGCTCACCTCTTAGTCTTACCGCTGCTGCCCTTATTTTTAATCAGCGCCTACTGGTTTGGCTATAAGCTCTCTGGTCCATTAGGTGGGGTCGCTCTTGCTTTCCTCTTAGGTTTCACTCCGGTTGTTTTAGCCGAGTCCGGGATTATTTATCTCGATTTACCGGTGGCTGCTTTCAGTCTGACCGCTTTAACTCTATGGCTTTACCGCCGTCCCTGGCTATCTTTAGGCTTTTTCTTCTTGGCTTTGGCCACCAAAGAAACCGCCCTGCTCTTACTGCCGTTTTACTTTTTTTACGGCTTTAACGGTTGGTCTCGGCGCCGCTTAGTCCTTTATTGCCTGGTACCGATCTTTGTCATGTTTGGCTGGTTCGCTTATCATGCGTCGGTCACTACTTGGTGGTTTATTGCTCCCACCGCCCAATTTGGTCACCGTTTCACTCAAAACTTGACCGAGCTTCTCAATGTCACCGTTAAAATCTTGCGAGTCAGTGGCCTAGACCAAGCCCGTTTCCTCATTAGTCTACCGCTTATTATTATCCTCTACCGTTCGGCCCTTGATTATAGACAATTCAAGCCATCCGACCGTCGCCTCTTTAACAGTCTTTTGTCGGTCATGCTTAGTTTTGGGCTTTTTTACCTGGTTATTTCCGAATATACCCCGCGTTATCTGATTTTAATCTTGCCCTATTTATATTTTTTAGTGATTTGGGGCTTAAGTCGTTGGTTTGCTAAACTGACGCCAAACTTTCATCTTTGGCTTTTAAGCGGTTATACGGCTTTGACGTCTTTAGCCTTTATATATTTTTGGCGACCGACTTCTCCCTTACTCACCCGCTATGATTTTCGCCCGCCCAGTGATCTGCGTTACCAAAATCAAATCGCCGTCTTTCGTCAAGCCGCCGCTCAGTTAACGGTTCAAGCCCCAAACCTTGTCGTTTACGGGTCCTTTCCGGAAAACATCTACTTCACCGAACCCTTACTGGGTTATATCTCTAAACCGTTAACCTTTCGTCCTTGTCTCGAAACCACCATCAACGCTAAACCTCCGGTTATTATCGTGGTTCATCCTTTTTCTCCTGGGCAACAATTATGTCGTCGGCTGGTTTCGGCCGCCAACCTTAAACCCTTCGCTCACTTTACCAGTGCTGATCAATGGCTGGAACTCTATCAATTCAACGCCACTGCCGCCGCTGTCCTCCCAACTCTTTAATTTCTCTAAAAGACTTGAAAGATATGACTTTGGCCTGGCGGCAACACTACAGTTATCTCTTTGCCTTCCCGTTCAAACTGTTCATCACTGATTAAATCATGCAACTTGAATCTTTTTGGCCATGACTCTGGTAGTAGTAATTTGGCTGGTCCGGCTTGGTTCAACACATCCATATTCGTTACCACTAGTATCGTTTCCTCTTTAAACTGACGGCTAAAGGCAAACAATTGCGTTTGTTCGTGTAAACCTTGATTGGTGGGGATGTAATGGTAATCGCCTTTAGCCAGAGCCACCGAATGGCGCCGAATATTATTAATCTTGGCGATAAATTGCTGCAAATCTGCTTCCTTGTCCCAGTCGATGGCTCCGTAACTCCAGATATTTATCGGCTGCCACTCGATCTTTTCAAAGCCGTTAAAAATTAAGGGTATACCGGGTAAAGTTGCTGTCAACACCCAGCGCGATTGGTTGGCTAATAAGGCTGTTTCACTATTAACCAAGGGGCCGGGTAAAACTTTTCGAGGCGTTCGGTCAAAATCATGACTATCGGGAAAATGAAACCATTTGGATCCGAGCGGAAACTGTGTCTTCTCAAGATTATAAATGTAATCCAAATAACCTTTCAGCTTAAGAGGACTCTGTAATTTATGCGAAAAATCACCATAGACGGCACTAAAACCGGCTTGCTGCAGCGTCTCCAAATCATCGGTATACGATTCGGCAATAAAGACCACATCATGCGCTAAATTACTGGACAATTTTTTGGCGCATATCCGCGCTTCACTGATACAGGCTTTCCAAAAAGCGGTAGGGATACGGTAAGCCACGTCACAGCGGAAACCGTCGACATTAAAATGAGTCAACCAATATTGCGGTACTGATTTGAAAAATTGCCACATGACTTTTAGCGTGTAGTTAGGCGGTGGCTCGTTGGCCCCGGGTGGCATGCGATATTCCCAATTTAACTGGGCGCAGTCCTCCCACCAGAAGCCATGGTCATACGGAGACAACGAATGGCGTGGATCTCCCCACGGTAAACCCCGTTGCACATCTTCCGGATATAAATAGGGCTCGTCCAAGCTATTAATATGATTTTTATATAAATACCATTCTGGATGGATCCGCTGATACACAAAATCATGGGCGGTGTGGTTAAACACCAAATCCATCACCACAAACATCCCTAGCTCATGAGCGGCTTTGACCAAATCTTTAAACTCTTGTTGGGGGTCAGACAGAAACGAAGCCTGATTATCTTTATCATAGGCCAGCTCCGGATCAATCGCTTTGTAGTCTTTCACCGAATAGGGACTGCCCGGTTGTAAATAACCGGGTAATTGGTCTAGCATGTTATAACCCCGGAAAATTTCTCCGATAGTATGGATCGGATTAAAATACAGGACGTTGACGTGCATAGCCTTAAGTTTCTGTAAGTGAGCCTTGACGTCATCAAAAGTCCCGCCTTCACCGGGTAAAATGGCTGCCTGCTTGCCTACTTTTTTCGTCTCAAGATCTGGACCCTGGTTGTCTGCGGTGATCGTCGCCGGCTGACGGTTGATCTCCCCGGCCGCTACCTTACCTTTAAAAAACCGTACAAAGATACAATAAGCAATCGCTTGACTTAACCAAGAGGGATCAACTTGAACTCTGCCCATCTGCGGTCGGCCGCGTTGATCGGTTAATCTTTTCCAGGCTTTACTCCCAAGTCGTCGAAAACTTATTTGCCACTGGTATATCCCACTGTGGATTAAGGGTACTTTTATCTGATAACCGAATTTAGTTTTTGTCTTTTCCCCGTCACTGCCTTGGCTGGTCAAAGTCCCTGTCAATTTAATTTCATAAGCAAATTTTGGATTTAACCGAATTTGTATCAACAAGCTCTCACCGACCAACTTTTTGACTAAACCCTGGGGCAGCATGCTTTCCATAAAGGCCTTAGATGCTAATTTCTACCTGACCCGGGGTTAACTTTAGGCTTTTGGGTCGCAACATTCGGGTGCCTTCAAGTCTTTCTGGAGTTAATAATTGATCTTTTAGCCCTAAATTTAACACTAACTGCCCGGTTCCTAAGCGTGAGGCCAATCGACCGTAAATCAAGCCGTTATTCTCCTCATTTAATGTCTCCAAACTTAAGTCTAGGGTCCTAATTAACGATCTTAATTTCAGGTACCAAGACGGTAACTGGTGCCAATCGTTCACTTCGGACGGTAGTAAATCCAGCCAATGATGAGCTAACCGCCGCGCCAAACCATTTAATTGTCCTAGGTAAATCAAACTCGGACCGGTCAACATCATTAAGCTTAACCAGGCTTCTTGATAGTTTATACTCCCTTGGGGTAAGGGGTCATCGTGGTTTGCCAAGTAATGCAACAGTTGGCTTCGCTGCGGTTGCATTAAAATATATTGCCAATGAGCCAAGGGCAAGGCTAAACTTTGGTGGTCTTGATAATGCCATTTTAAATTGCGAAAGAAAAATTCGTCATAGACCGCATCAAAACCAGCCGCTATCATCTGGGTCATCGGTTGCCAATCAAACACACTCTGGCTGTAAACCTCGGCTAAAAAATAAAAATTGGGTTTTTGGGCTTTGATTTTACTTATCGCCCCTTCCCAAAAAGAAAGGGGTACCAAATGGGCCATATCACACCGAACCCCATCAACGCCCCAACTGACTAACTGTCTTAATACTTCGATCATGGCCTGACTCACTTGAGGTATGGCATAATCCAAGCAATAGACATCTTGAGAAAAGGCTGTTTTTAAGCCTTGGTTATCTTTTTGATAATATTCCGGGTAGCTTTTAACCCAAGGGTGAGTCGTCCCGGTATGATTGGTCACAAAATCCACCATCACCTTACCTGAAGTTTCATGGATCGCTTGAATCAGGGTTACCAAATCCTCATTGGTTCCTAATAACGGATGTACGCTTTGGTGATTACTAATGGCAAACAGTGACGGTAAGCGTTCTGTTTGTGAGGCCAAATCGACCTCCCCTTCATGAGTCACTATCAGCGGCCCACTGTAATCAAACACCCCTAGTAAATAGACCCAATCAAACCAGCGGGGCAATAAGCTATCCCAAGGCAGTTGGCCCATCACCTTGAGAACTTGCCGCGGTTGATCTCGCCAATTGGCATTAGGCATGCGCCCGCAATGAATCTGCCAGAAAACTGGTGCTGTTGGTGTTTTGGTGGGCTTCATCAGGATACCTTCATTGACCTGATGCTGAGGCTTAGGTATGATAGATCAGTCAAAATATTACACTATCTGTTAGCCTCGGGCAGTCTCGGTCCCATTTATCATAAAACTATGGCTCTTTTTTTACACCCCTCAAACCGCCGGCTGAGTCTCTTTGGCGGTTTATTTGTTTTTATCGCTATCCTTGGTCTTTATAGCTTGACCATGCCTCGTTCTCTCACTGGTTATCAGGATTCCGACCTCTTTTTGCTTTTAAGCCAAAGGCCGGCGTTAGGCTTACCTCCAGGTTATCCCCTCTATCTCAGCCTCCTGACCTTGTTTACTCACCTGCCCTGGCTGCTAACCCTTGCTAGTCGGGGACATCTTCTGAGTGTCTTGTTTTCGGCTCTGACCTTAAGCCTCTTTTTTCTGACCGCTTTTTGGCTGATTCAGACTCTAGCCAAACGTCTACCGCGGCGGTACCTACCATTAACCATCTTGGCTGCTTTCTGGTCCACCGCTTTTTTAGGTTTAAGCCTCTATTTTTGGTTATATGGTCAGCTAGCCGACAAATATGCCCTGACCAATTTAATCCTGATAGTGGTTCTCTTAGCTTTATGGCAATTATTGGCTCATCAAGGTCGGCCTTTAGTTAACGTCTGGCTCTATCTCTTCGCCCTTGCCTTTGGTCTGGGTTTAAACCATTGGTATGGCTTTCTCACCTTAGTCCCGGCCGTGGCTTATTTAATCACCCAAATCTTTAACCGTCAGGCTATTAAAACTTGGCTTATTGCCTTTGGTCTGTTTCTGTTAGCCTGGCTCTTGCCTTTAAGTGCGACCCTCCTTTTACCCCAAGCGGACTTGGCTTGGCCTAAACCTCAGTCTCTGACTCAGTGGCTAAACTATTGGGGTCGATCCGAATTTTTTAACAATCAATTTCTGTCTCCGCAGCAACCTTGGTCACTTAAAGCTCTTAACCTGACTCAAGCTACCGAAGCTTTAAACTTTTATTTCCAAGCCTTAAATCATCACTTTGGTTACCTCTGGCTACCGGTTAGTCTCTTAGCCTTTTATTTAGGTTTTAAATTTTATCGCTCCTGGTTCGTTACTCTTTTTTTAATTTTCTTGGGTTTAGGACCGTTTGTAGTCATTTATCTCTACCAAGATGAATCCTGGCTGAACCAGGCTGCTTTAATACCCCAATTAATCCCCGGATTTATAGTTTTTGCTCTGATCTTGATATTAGCTTGGTGGCAGCTCGGTTACCGTTTTACCCTAGCTGCTTCTCATTTACTTAAACCCAAATTTGTCTGGTTAACTCTCATTAGCCTGACCCTTGGTGCTACCTTGCTCTTGCTTTATTTCCGCTTTCCCCAAGTTGATTTGTATGCCTTTAATTTTCCTAAACAGCGTTACCAAACCATTTTAAACCAAGTCCCCCCCCAAAGTTTGCTGGTTTGCTTTGCCAAAAGTGCCTGTTATAGCTTGCTTTATCTTCATACTGTTGAGGCTATAAGACCAGATGTATCCATCTTACCCATTACCTCATTTATGATCCAATCCCAACTTATGGCTAATCCTTTAAGCCCTTTCATGTATCCTGATAGCCCGATGGCGATCGCCGACATCATTAGCCAAAACCTGGGCCAACGCCCAGTTATCGCCGTTGAACTTAATGATTATTATTACAATTTATTAGGACTGAATGTACCGTTTATGTTTTACCTACCCTCAGGTAGTTGGGGTCAGTTGACCCGCCAACTGCCGGCCGTCATCCCCACTTACCCGCTCTCGTTTTCCGATCAGGCGTGGTCTCTCGCTCCCATGCGACACGACCCTCATCGTCTTCAACAATTAACTTTACCGGCACGTGATCATCTCTTTAATGCCAGCCAACTTTTTAAAATGGGTCATCGGTCTCGGGCTGTGGTCGAATTAAATCGGGCGGCTAACCTGTTTTTTCAGCTTACCGCTAAAGAACAACGTCAACTTGAAAGCGTCAGGCAAAATCTGGAACAAACCCCCGCTCAAGCCGATTATCAACCAGGTGTATCAGTCAGACCTGCCTCCGACTGGCTTCGGTTTATTCCCCAGTATCTGACAGAAAATAAAATCAGCCGGGCATATCAAGCCGCCTATGGTGCCGTCTTGGTTGATCCAAAAAATAGCCAGGCTCGTTTAGCTTTGGCTCAAGTTTTGGAAACCATGGAGCGCCTTCCGGAGGCTATTCTCGAATATCAACACGCCTTACAACTCGATCCCACTAATGCTTCGGCCTCGGCTGCCTTGAACCGACTAACTTCTTATACCTTATGATTGGTCGCCACCCGCTTCGGTTAAGTGGCCTGTTAGTCAGTCTGTTAGCGGTTGGCTTTTATCTCACCCTGGTCACCACCTCGCCCTCTGGTATCGCTGACGCTGATGAAATTACTCTAGCCGCTTACTTTTTACGCCCGGCTCATCCACCTGGTTTTCCCTGGCAAACTTTCTCTCTAGGTCTCCTGATGCGTCTGTTACCTCGGCTGCTACCGGCTTTCATCGCTAATCTTTACTCGGCTGGTTTCATGGCGTTAACCATGGGGATTTTAGCGGCGGTAAATTTACAGCTTTTCCGTTTGCTTAAAACCACCGACCTTCGTTTTTCCGACACTCAAGCATTGTGGTTGGCGGCTACCGCCGCCCCTCTGCTGCTGGCCGGGTCGTCCCTGTTTCTCACCTACGCGGTGGTGGCTGAAATTTTTGCCCTGGGTCTATTTCTCAGTGCCTTGACTCTATTTCTCGCCCTCACCTTTGCTTTAGCCAACCAGCCTAAAAGCCTCACTCGTTGGTGGTGCTTGACCTGGATCATGGCGGCTATCACCTTGACTCAATTACCCACCTTTATCCTTTTTTATCCTATTTTAGGCTTAATCTTTGTTTTAAAATGGTATCAGTTGGGTGCTGTTAAACTTTCCCGTCTACGTCTAATCTGCATCGGTCTTGGACTCTGGTGTCTTAGCCTGATTTTTACAGGGTTACTCTTATGGTTTCTGGCCTTACAACCAGCCCGGTCAACCTGGGCTATCACCCCAACCATCAACGGTGTCTTTAAACACTTCTTCAGGGCTGACTATAGTGGCCATTTTGCCGAAACCAGTCTTAGCCGCCCAGCCTTCTCTCTGACTCTCCCACCCCTATCTTTACCGGTCATGAAACAATACTTTAGCTACTTATATCAGGCGTTAACTCCCTTGGTTAGTTTTCTGTTGTTACTGGGTTTAACGTTTAGCTTATTTCTTGAATCCAAGCTTAAATGGCTGCTCTGGCTAGCGTTTTTTATCAGTTGTCTGTTTTGGGGTTTATACTTAAGGTTACCTCAAGGGTCGCCAACTGATACCTGGTATTTATTAGATTTGGCCGTTAGCCATCGGCAATATTTAATTGGCTGGCTCAGTTTTTCTCCCTTTTTGGCCTTGGCTTTATGGTTTATTTTCTACCAATGCCGTCGCTTTCAGCGTTCCGCCATATTTTTCTCTCTGATTCTTTACTTAAGTTTAATCTCCTGGCTTTGGCTTAACCAGTTCCGTCAACATCTTTGGCTTAAACAACCGTTCCAATCTCTATACGCGACTGAAGCTTTAACTACTGCTTTATCTAACTCCCTGATCATTTGTACTTCAGATCTAGCCTGTTATTCCTTAATGGCGGCTCACCACCTCTTAGGCATACGTCCGGATGTGACTGTGGTTCCTAATACCTACCCTTATGTTAAATCCCTCTTAACCATCCAGCCTGATCTCTATCCTTTCCGTCAAACGGCTAATCCTGCTTTAACTCTTAATCTGATCAAAGCCAATCTGTCGCGACGCCCGGTCTATCTGACCGGACCGTCTGCCTATTATATCCAGGCGCTGGGTTTAAACGGTGATCCCTATTTTCTGATCCCCGACGGTTGGCTTTATCATGTGGCCCTGGCTCCACCGCCGGCATTACCTCCGTTTAAAGCCTCATCCCTGGATCAACAGCTTACCCAATCTTCACCCACTTCGACTGCTCCTTGGTATAACGGCTACCGTCTTTACCTGGCTGCTTTACATCGTCTCACCGCCGAACTCGCCTTTAATTATGCCAATCAACCACTTTTTCGTTACCATCTCGAACAAGCTCAAACTCTCAATCCCAATGATCCCGTTACCCAAGCTTTGTCCCAGCGGTCTTTTCCTTCTAATCCTCTCTCACCGTACCAATCTCACTGACCTTTTTCCAGCTTTTCTTTGATTGAATCGATATGACTTTTCAACGATTGCTGCTTGTCTGGAGTCAGCCCGGCACTTTTACCCAAAATTACCGCCATTTCCCCTTCAACTAAATGTTGCATATGTTTAATTTTTATGCGATTCGTCCGGGATAAGAGTAATAAGCGCCAAATCAGGATAGTCAAGATTACTAAGAAAGCCAAAGTGGTTAATAAATTTATTAACACGACGGTTTTATCGGCACTGGTTTTACCTGGAATAAATAATTCTTTTAATGATCGAATCGACAACACCTCACCCAATGGCGGTCGATTAGCCGGATTGATGGTTGGTCTCGGGGTTAACGTCGGTCTAGGCGTCATCGGTGGGGGTGGGGGAATGATATTGTTAAACATTGACAAAGATAATGGGGCGATGGTGCCCAAAGGTAAAGGCATATTCCCGGATAAACTCGCCAGCTGGCCAGCTCCGGTACTAATATCAATTAAATTCAAATCTGAAGCGGTGATTGTCTGGGTGCTATGGGCTGGTGATGGTAACGGAGTCACCGAGGGATTGGCTGCCGCGGTCGATTCATAAACAGTTAAGTTTAATCCTTGACTAGCGTCTAAGTTTAAATTGGTACCAATATACTTTAATAGTTCGTTGGAAAAGGTCAGGCTGCTTTGTTGGGTGGTTAAAACGATCGGTTGCAACTTGATTTGGGCTATTAAATCGCCACCGGCTGCGCTTGAGATATATCCGGGATTAACAAAACCACAGGCTAATACTACTTGATTGTCATTATAAAAATATGGTGTCCCTTGGCTGCCAAAACCGGCGGTCGGATCAGCCGGCGCCCAAAATGAGCAACGAGAGCTCAAGGTTGAAATCGCCAGATCGGATAATACCTGCTCATCAAAATTGATTACTGCCTGAGCGGCAGTGACTGTCTGGCCGTCGGTATCTAAATAAACGCCAAAATCATATGTATAATACCGTTGGACTCTGGTCGGACCACTCAAGTGAAAATACGGTGCCGCCATGATCAAGCCGGTGTTCCAACCGAAAAAACACCCGGCCAAGATTAAGGCAAATAAACTACGACGGCCCATATCATAAACCTGTTAATATCGAAATTTCGGCTGTCGGTTTTTCTTTGAGTAAATTCGTGCCCTTACCATCCGCCGCCAATAAATTAGTTTCTGGTCGGGTCACTAAACTAGTCTTGCCGGCAATCAGGGGGATAAATTCTAAAATCATCAGCGTGTTATCACCTTTAAATCCCGGATGAGGGCTACCGCAAGCTAAACTGATCGTCCCCAATTGATTATCAAATTTTTTCTCTGGGTAAAGTTGGCAAAACGAGGCACGGGTATCTAAATTAATCAACTGCAACGCCTGGGGGTCATATTGAAGGTAAACACCCGCAGCATTTATGGCTTGGTTGGGCGAACTTAAACGTACCGTTACTAAAAAAGGTTGTTGTAAACGTATCGGTTCATTCGGCAAGATTAGGTTTAAAACTACTACCGACTTCACCCCGGGCATTAATCTAGGCCACCAGTTCAGCTGCTTCATTAACAAGCCACTCGCACCTATGAAAATTATTAGGGCTACTAACAAACGTCTGCCTAACCTGGGTGATTTTGACTTATCCATAGTTTAATCAAGGTCTGTGGCTCTTAATTCTCATTATCGGTCAGGCTCAAACTATTCAACATATATTCTGCCCGGCGGCTATCGGCTTCGCTAAAGGTTTGGCTCGGCGTGGCATACCAAATGTCATAAATAAAATCACCTTCTTTAACTAAATAACGGTTCCCGGGAAAATCAGTAACATCATCTAATTCTAGGTACAAGGCATCTCGGTTTAAAAAACTCCGTTCGCTGTCTTGGTAATTTAAACTACTGGTTTTTACTTGTTGCCAGTAATCTTTTGGCTCTAAGGCTGTTTCCACTTTTTGAATTTTAAAAATATAACCATCATGCCTTAAAAAGGTTAAATTGCTGTCTGATTTTAAGAAAACGCTGACATTGGCTGGAAACTGGACTTGGACGCCAAAAACCGGGTCCTTAACCGTCTCCCAGATAGTCTGCTCAAAAGGGATTTCGGCCGTTAATTTCTTTTGTTCGTCCTCCTTAGTCGAGGTATTGGCAGTTGATGTTGGTACGGTTGTTTGCGTTCCGGCCACTTCGCCGCCTTGTTGTTTTACTAAATATTCACTCACTAATTGCTGATCGACTTCAGGCTGCTTGATGACCTGCTGTGATAAAACCAGGCTCGTCCCAATTAAAATAAAGATAACCACACTGGCTGTTACTGCCAACTTCTTTTTACTTTTAGGGGGTAGCGTTTGGTTGTTGGCTGGCTGGTCCGGTGGGGGATTGGTTTTAACCACCTGTCTTGGTTCGGTTGGGGGACTGATTGGCACCAGCGACAGCGGTGGTGGGGGGGGGTTCGTCATCCCTCCGGTCGACACTACCGTCGCTGGCTCAGGCATGGGAGTATCTTGCATTAACTGGTCCATCTGGCCGACTGTTTGTCTTAATTCTCGGGTTAAGCTAAACAGAGCATTATCATGAAGGGGTTTGGTGCGATGTAACTCTTGCTTTAATTCTCTGATTTCCTCAGCCATGTCTTTTTTTTCTTTTTCATTATCGGCCTGAATAATCTTCAACCTTTCTTCTAATCTGGCCGCTTGCCTCTGTTCTCGGGCAATTTCGTTTTGCACCACTTTAAATTCTTCTTGATCCCCATTAATCCCGTTAAATTGACTAGGATCTGGATGAAAGGAGGCCATGGTTGGCAGTTGTACCTCACTCGAATTTTGCTTAAGACGCTGGGCGGTATCATCGATCATTTGGTTAATCGCGGCCACCTCGTCTTCATGCGTCATTTTAGGCTTCACTTCTGTAACCACTTTGGTTGCCTTAAACCGGCGTCGGCTTCTTTTCGTGCCGGTTAGCGGTTTATTCTTTTTCGTAAACTGAGCCATAAAACATTAGACCTAGTTGGCCTACTCTTAGGCTAACAAGTTTTATCCCCGACTGCAATCAGAGAAGAAGTTTACTGGTGATGAGCGGGATACGAGAATCGGACTCGCATCTTCTGCTTGGGAAGCAGATATACTACCATTGTACTAATCCCGCTTAAAAATTAATTATACCCGACCTAGCTGATTGGCTCTAAAGGCGGTAAAGTTAATTGCCAACCTGGCTCAATCAGATCCGGCTGCCTAATTAACTCGGCATTAACCCGGACAATCTGGCCAAAGACTCGTCCGTCGCCATAAAATCTAAAGGCGATCCGCCATAAATTATCACCTTTAACTACCGTATAGGTTATTGGTTTATCCGAAATTCTTAATAATTGGCTCGCCGCTGTGACCGTTGGTATTACTAATTTTTGGCCGATATCAATCTGGTCGGGTTGGTTAATCCCATTGGCTTTTGCAATTTCGATAAATTTAAAGCCGTTGCTATAATATTTTTCTGCCAGGCGCCATAGATTATCACCTTGAACCACCATATGCTCAGTCACCACACTAACATCAGTCTCTTCTTGATCCAGTCTCGCGGTTGAGGTGGCCGTTTCGGTAATCTCGCCAGCCGGTTTCTGATATTCCTTAGCCAAAAATACGCCACCGGTAATCAGAATCATGACTACTAAGACTCCGGCCAATAAACTCAGTCCGGCTTCGTTGCTTTTAACCGTTTTCAAAGCCTGCTTCAAACTTTGTTCCATAAATTCAGGCAGGCATTAATGGAGCGGGGCCGACGGGGCTCGAACCCGCGACCTCTGCCTTGACAGGGCAGCGCTCTGACCAAACTGAGCTACGACCCCAAAAAAACATTTACCGACCAGATTTTAACTTATCTCTAGATCAGCGTCAAAGGGTATACAATAAATCTATGACCAACCAAGAGGTGATTACCTGTTTCAAGCAAGCGGCCGCGGTCCTCGCCGTCAAAGATACCTCTCCCCAAAAAGCATATCGTTTTCGAGCCTATCAAAACGCAATCCTTAACTTGGAAAATTTAACCGGTCGATCTCAAATTCGCCCCACCTCCGCGGATTAGCCCTTAAACAAGGCTAATCGCTCTCCGATTTTCCTTGTATTTCTAGTCACGATTATGGCCTACCGCTTCATGTGGCGATCTTAATCCCAGTCGAACGACCTGTAAACCAGATGAGATGAAAACTATATTTGTTCAACGACTCATGGTAATTGAACAAAAATATCACTCATATATCACCGCCTCACCTAATAGGACACTAAAAATATTCAAAACTTTAGAGCCATTCATTCCAGCTACAATTTATCTTCCGCTGACCAAACCCAGCGGTTGCCCGTCGCGGTAGGTCCCAATAACGTGATATCATTAATACCCACAATTACCAGCAGCTTAAAGCTTGGTTAAAAATCTAGGAGGTTTATATGTTGGTTTTATATTTGTTGATCGGTTTAGTCATTGTTTTGGTTGGTTACGTGATTGTCACCTACAATTTTTTCCAAACCACCATAACTCGTTTAGCGGCCTCAGTCCAGGAAATCGGTAATCAACTTAAACGGCAGGCTTCTCTCATTCCTAATCTGGCTGAGTCGGCTAAAGGTTACTTGAAACATGAAAAGGGTATTTACGAAAAAATTACTCAAGCTCGCCAGGCTGTGGCTGCCGCTCAAGCCAAGGGTGGTACTGCCATTGATAAGGCCGTTTCTTCACTCCAATCACTCTTGCCGCAATTGACTGTTTTGGTCGAAAGTAATCCCGAACTCAAAGCCAACACGGTTATTACCAAACTTATGGATGAGCTGCGGGATACCAGTGACAAATTAATGTATGCTCGCCGGACCCTGATTGATCTAACCGCCGATTACAACACTAAATTGATCACTTTCCCCTCCAACTTGGTGGCCAAACTCTTTGGCTTCAAAGCCCAAAAGGGACTGGAAACTCCGGTGGCTGGAGCTCATCTTTCAGTCAGCGACACCGAAACCCAAGATATCAAAGTCAATCTTTAGCACTCATATTGACAGAGTGCCATTTTCAAGCTATATTCATGTCTTAGTCAGGCTGAGTTTATGTTAAACATTTACGAACAAGTTGACACCAATAAACGTAAAAGTCTGTTAATTATGATCTCGTTTGTCGGCTTTATTGTGGCTGTTAGCTATTTACTGGCCTATTCCCTTAACTACCCTTTAAGTTTTGTGGCTTTAGCCTTGGTCCTCTCGGTCTTAGCCAGTCTTTCTAGTTTCTATTATTCCGATCGACTCATCTTAGGTTTATCTCGAGCCCAACCGGCCAATCGCGATCAGCACTTCCATTTCTATACCGCCGCAGAAAACTTAAGTCTGGCTGCCGGCTTACCGGTCCCCAAACTTTATGTCATCAATGACACCGCGCTCAATGCCTTTGCTACCGGCCGTGATCCCCAGCACGCCGTCGTCTGTGTCACTACCGGGTTATTACACCAGCTGGACCGCACCGAACTGGAAGGCGTCATCGCTCATGAATTAGCCCATATAAAAAATTTCGACACCCGCCTAATGACGCTAGTTACTGTTTTGGTCGGAGTGGTGGCTTTATTAGCTGATTTACTGCTACGTGGTACGCTCCTAGGTGGCCGGCGGCGCCAGGATAAATCTGGGTTAGACGCAATCCTCCTCCTTATTGGTTTGGTCTTAGCCCTATTATCACCGCTGATTGCTACCTTAATCAAATTAGCTATCTCCCGCCGGCGGGAATTTTTAGCTGACGCCACCGGTGCCGCTATCACCAAGTACCCCGAAGGTTTAGCCAGAGCTTTAGAGAAAATCGCGGCTGATCCAGAACCGTTAGAAGTGGCTAACAAGGCCACCGCTCACTTGTATATCGCCAATCCCTTAAAAAATCATCATGACGCGGTTAGCTTTTTTTCCAGCCTGTTTGCCACTCACCCCCCCATCAATCAACGCATTGCCGCCCTCAGGAGTTAAAAAAAGTCTTTTTGTCTATGATCGACCCCGAACACTTGACGCATCTCGCCCAACTCACTTTGGCTCGGGCTTTAACTAGCCGTCGTGAACACCAACACGACCAATTATATCCCTGGCACTTATTAGACGCTTTGTTGCAAGTTGACGGCCCAGCCCAAGCCATTCTTAAAGATCTGGCTCGACCGTCTTTTTCCGCCTTAACTCAAGCCGTCCAACACCAGCTCGAAGACTTGCCGACCATTACCTCAACGGCTGAGGCCCCCATCTCTTCGGTTGTTAATCAAGTACTTCAGGCTGCGTCAGACATCAGTCAGAAAAATCAAGATCAATACCTGACCCAAGATAGCCTCCTTCTAGCCCTCTCTCAAACCGATGCCGCCGTCAAAAAACTGCTCGAATCCTTCGAGATCAAAGCTGCATCTCTGTCTCAAGCGGTCACCCAAACCCGAACTGTCAAGCCGGTCAATCAACCGACGGCTGAAGCGACTTACAATGTTCTGGAAAAGTACACTACCGATTTTACCGCTCTGGCAAAAAGCGGACGCCTCGATCCGGTCATTGGTCGTGATCAGGAAATTAGACGGGTCATGCAGGTCTTATCCCGCCGGACCAAGAATAATCCGGTTTTAATTGGTGAGCCGGGAGTCGGTAAAACCGCAATCGTTGAAGGTTTGGCTCAAAGGATTGTTCAGGGTGACGTCCCCAGTTCTTTGAAACAAAAATCAATTTTAGGTTTAGAGATGGCATCAGTTCTAGCCGGCGCTAAATTCAGAGGCGAATTCGAAGAACGGCTCAAGGCGATAATCCAGGCGGTCACTGATGCCGCTGGTCAGATTATTCTCTTTATCGATGAACTGCACACCGTTGTCGGTGCCGGTGCCGCTAATGGTGCGGTCGATGCCTCCAATATGCTCAAACCCGGCCTAGCCCGCGGCACCTTAAGGTTGATTGGGGCTACTACCATCAGCGAATACCGTCGCCACCTTGAAAAAGACGCTGCCCTGGAGCGTCGCTTCCAACCGGTGTTGGTCAATCCACCGTCTGTCGACGATACTCTCTCTATTCTCCGTGGCCTTAAACAACGTTATGAAAGTCATCACGGCATCCAAATTGACGATGATGCGCTAGTAGCGGCCGCCAAACTTTCTGACCGTTACCTCACCGACCGCTTTCTACCCGATAAAGCCATTGATTTAGTTGATGAAGCGGCTTCTGGCTTAAAAATTGCCACCGAATCGGAACCGGCCGCTTTAGATCAACTTAAACGTCAGGTTTTACAACTGGAAATCGAACTAAAAGCCCTTAAAAAGGATAATCGTCATGAGGAAAAATCCAAAATCACCGCTTTGGCTAAAACACTGGCCACTAAACAGGAGTCTTTAACCACTTTAACTCATCGCTGGTCAAATCAGAAAAAAATCCTAGCCGAATTACAACAGCAACGCCGTCAATTAGACGAGGCTAAAGTGGCTCTTGAACAAGCCGAGCGGAATATTGATTTAGACACTGCTGCCAAAATTAAATACGGTGATCTTCCCCAACTCCAAAAACAACTAGTGGCGACCGAATTTACATGGCAGTCAATCCCCCCAGCTGAAAAGCTGGCTCAACAATCGGTCACCGCCGACAATATTGCCGAAGTGGTTTCTCGTTGGACCGGCATCCCGATAACCAAACTGCTATCGGCCGAAACTCAAAAACTTAAAGCCTTGGAAACGACTTTAGCCCAACGGGTAATCGGTCAAACCGAGGCTTTGAAAGCCGTGGCGGGCGCGGTGCGACGTTCCCGGGCTGGTCTGGCCGATCCGCATCGCCCGGTGGCTGTCTTTATGTTTTTGGGACCGACCGGTGTGGGTAAAACCGAAACGGCCAAAGCCTTAGCCGAGATCTTATTTGATGATGAACGTCGCCTCATCCGGCTAGATATGAGCGAATATAGTCAACGCCACACCCTGGCTCGTTTAATTGGCGCTCCACCTGGTTATGTCGGTTATGAGCAGGGTGGCCAATTAACCGAAGCTGTCCGTCGTCATCCCTATTCCGTCATTCTTTTTGACGAGATCGAAAAAGCTCACCCCGATGTCTTCAATCTGTTTTTACAGATTTTTGATGATGGCCGGTTGACTGATGGCCAAGGCCGGACGGTTAATTTTACTAACACCGTGCTCATCATGACTTCCAATCTCGGTGCTCAATTAATCCAAACCAATTCTGGACTTTTAACCAAAGATTTGGAAAAGAAAATCTGGGATTTGATAAAGCAAACCTACCCACCCGAATTTATCAACCGGCTCGATAACATCATTATGTTTGAACCCTTGACTACGAGCGAAATCAAACAAATAGTCAAACTCCAATTGGCCGAGGTTGAAGCCAAACTTAAAGACCAACAAATCCAACTCAAGGTCAGTAATCAAGCAATTAGCTACTTAGCTAACCAAGGTTACGACCTTCATTACGGCGCCCGCCCCTTAAAACGCTTAATCAATAGTGAATTGGTCGACCCCCTGGCCGACCTGTTATTAACCGGAAACCTCGCTGGCCGAACCATCGCCGTTGATCTGGTCGACTCTCACCTGAAGCTTACTGTCAAATAACCCGTTTTTAATCTCCCGACTTCTATCCCCATATTTCCTTGGCTATGGTTTATAATCCTAATTGATATAAAAGGTAAATATGTCACTTAAAAAACGTGCCATTATTGATGAAAAAACCGTCGCTTATGTTCGTCAGTTGGCCGCTCTTAACCTTACCCCAGATCAGATTAAACAATTCGCCCCTCAATTATCAACTGTTTTGAGTTATGTTGCTCAAATTCAAGAACTGGATACTAAGCAAGTTCCCGAAACGCATCAGGTCACTTACCAAACTAACGTTTTTCGCCCGGATGTAATCGATACCAGCCGGTGTCTCAGTCAAGCTCAAGCCCTGGAAAATGCGCCTCAAACACACCACGGTTATTTCGTGGTCAAGTCTATATTTTGAAATTATGCTTTTGGATCAATCCATCCACCAAATTTCCACCTTGCTCCGACAAAAAAATCTCTCCTCGGTTGAATTAGTGACTGAAGCTTACCAAACTATCAAAGAAATCAATCCTCAGATTAACGCTTTTATTACTCTGGTTGAACAAAACCTAGCCTTGAAACAAGCTCGAAATGTTGATCAGAATCGGGTAAAGTTTACTTCGCCCTTGGCCGGTATTCCTTACCTGCTTAAAGATTCTTATGTGACCCAATCGCTTCGAACCACCGCCGCTTCAGCCGTGCTGCAAAATTTTATCCCCCCTTATTCGGCGACCGTTTACCACCGACTTGAAGACAGTGGTGCCATCCTTATCGGTAAAATGAATATGGATGCCTGGGGACATGGAGGTAGTACTGAAAATACCGATTTTAAGCCTACCAAAAATCCTTATGAACTTTCTCGGGTCGCCGGGGGGTCTTCCGGAGGACCGGCTGCTGCCCTCGCCTGTCGCTTAGCCGCTTTTGCTATTGGTGAAGACACCGGTGGTTCTATCCGTAATCCAGCCGCGTGGACTAATACCACCGGTCTCAAAGTTACTTATGGCCGTGTTTCCCGTTATGGTTGTATCGCCTATGCCTCCTCTTTTGATACTGTCGGTCCCATGGCCAAAACCGCTGCCGACTGTGCTTTGGTCCTTAAAGCCATTGCCGGTCAAGACCCATACGACGCCACCTCAGCCGTTCAACCGGTTCCAGATTACTACCAGAAACTGACTCAATCACTTAAAGGCAAAACCATCGGTATTCCCACTGATCTTTATGGTGACGGTCTTGATGAGCCAATTAAGACTGCTATTCTCAAGCAAAAAAAAGTATTTCAAGCCTTAGGTTTAAAATTGGTCGAACTTAAAATGCCCCTGCTTCGTTACGGTTTAGCCGTTTACTATTTGATCGGTCTTAGTGAAACCAGTTCCAATCTAGCTCGTTATGACGGTCTCCGTTTTGGCCAAGATAGACACTTTTTTACCACGGAAACCATGAGACGAATTATGATTGGTACCTATGCTTTGTCCGCCGGTTATTATGACGCTTATTACCGTCAAGCTCAAAAAGGTCGGACTTTACTGATTCGTGAATACGACCAAGCCTTCACCCACTGCGATGTCTTGCTCATGCCAGTTAATCCTATCTCGCCCCCCAAATTTGGTGAACTGATTGCCGATCCCCTGACCAATATTATGGCTGATATCTATACGGTGACCCAAAACCCCGTTGGTCTTCCTTCCTTAGCTGTCCCTTGTGGCTTCACTCCAAACCAATTGCCAATTGGCCTGCAATTAGTCGGTCAACTCTTTGCTGAAGATCTTTTATTAGCCATTGGCCACCAATACCAGCAAGTGACCACCTGGCACCTGCAAAAGCCCCAACTTCTATGAAAACCTATCTTCCTATCATCGGCCTGGAAATCCATGTTGAGCTGAGAACTAAATCCAAAATGTTTTGCGGCTGTCCCGCCGATCATTTTGGCAAAGAGCCTAATACCCAAACTTGTCCGGTCTGCTTAGGCTTACCCGGAGCCCTACCCGTCCCCAATCAGCAAGCCATCATCTGGACTTTAATGATTGGTCAAGCTTTTAACGCCACTCTCAATCTTGAGTCTAAATTTGACCGCAAACATTATTTTTACCCCGATTTACCCAAAGGCTATCAAATCAGCCAGTACGATGAGCCGCTCTGTAGTGGGGGAGTGGTAACTTTGCCTGAAGGTGTCATTTCCCTAACCCGGATCCACTTGGAAGAAGATACCGGTAAACTTCAACATACTACTTTGAATGGTCAACCGGTCAGCCTGGTCGATTTTAACCGCTCCGGCGTCCCCTTAGTCGAAATCGTCTCCGAACCCCAAATTCACTCGGCTGCCACCGCTAAGACTTATGCTCAGACCATCAGGCAAATCATCCACTTTTTGGGTGTCTCCGACTGCGATATGGAGAAAGGCTCCATGCGCCTTGAGGCTAATATCAGCTTGATGTCCATAAATCCCGGATCTAAACCTCAGACAGATCCGGGATTTATTAGGTTGCCCCAGTATAAAGTTGAAGTCAAAAACATCAATTCCTTCCGTTTTTTAGAAAAGGCGATAAACGCCGAAATCCAACGCCAAACCGCTATTTTAGACCGCGGTCAACTGCCCCGACAGGAAACTCGAGGCTTTACCGAAGTTACCGGCACTACCAAATCTCAGCGTTCTAAAGAAGCAGCCAAAGACTACCGCTATTTCCCGGAACCGGATATTCCGCCGCTTAAATTTACTCCCAGTCAATTCAAAACACTTATTCCCCAGTTACCCCTGATGCCTCAAGCGTACCTCGACCTTTTTATCAAGACATATGACCTTCGACCGGATTATGCCCAGACTTTAACCGCCTCGCCTAAACTGGCCGCGAAGTCTCTGGCCGCTTTCATATTAGCTCAAAAACAAGGTCTTGATCCCGCGGCTTTAGCCAACCTGATGATTAACCAAAAAGCGATCACGGTCAAATTGTCGCCTTCAGCCTTGGTCAACTTGCTTCAATCTAAAATCAAAACATCTCAGCCACAGTCTAAGACTACCACCTTAATGCCCTTAGTTCGTGAAGTCCTTAAGCAAAATCCGGATTTGGTTACCAAATATCACCAAGGCAAAGTTAGCGTCATTGGGGCTTTGATTGGTGCCGTTAAAAAACTAAGTCCCTCTCCGGTCGATCCCCAGACAGTACAACAGTTGCTAACTCAAGCCTTGGCCCAAAAATGATTAAATGGCTTTATACTGATTCTTATTATGCCAGATTTTGTTCATCTCCACGTTCATTCGGAATACTCTCTCTTGGATGGCTTGGCTAAAATCCCTAAATTAGTCGAACGGGTTAAAGCCCATGGCCAATCAGCCGTGGCTTTAACCGACCATGGCGCCATGTATGGCTGCGTCCATTTTTACAATGCCTGTCAAGAAGCTGGCCTTAAACCGATCATTGGGGTGGAAACTTATTTTGCCGAAGTCTCTCGTTTTAATAAACAATCCCGGCCGGGAGCCGATCAATTCCATTTGCTTCTCTTGGCCAAAAATGATCAGGGTTACCATAACCTCCTCAAACTTATTTCCTTGGCTCATTTGGAGGGTTTTTCCTACAAAGCCCGCATCGATTGGGAGAGTTTGAGCCAATATCACGACGGTCTTATCGCTACCACTGGTTGTGCCTCTGGTCTAATCCCCAAAAAATTACGTGATCACCGAGATGAGGAAGCCATAAAATGGATCAAACAGTTTCAAACTCTGTTCGGTTCTGATTTCTACGTCGAAATCCAGTCTCACCCCTCCCTCCCGGAAATTGAACCGTTGCGGGACCAAATGGTTGACTTGGCTAAACGCTACGGTTTGCCTCTTGTGGCTACCAATGACGTCCATTACGTCGATGCGACTGACGCTTCCGCCCAAGACGCTCTCTTAGCCATCCAAACCAGAAAAACTCTTAATGATCCCAATCGGTTGTCTATGCTCGCTTCTCCTGATTACTACCTCAAAAGTAGTGCCGAAATGGTCGAAGCCTTAGCCGCCTATCCCGAAGCCTTAGCCAATACCCTCAAAATTGCCGACCAGTGTCAAGTCAGCTTACCCATCGGCAAAATGATTTTCCCGGAATATCCGCTTCAATCCGGGGCTACTCCTGAGAGTACTTTGCATCAGATTACTCATACTCGACTGGCCGATCGTTTTCCTCAAGCCTCGACGGCCATTCTCGACCGTTTAAACTACGAACTCGATGTCATCTGTCAAAAAGGCTATGCCTCTTACTTCTTAATCGTTCAAGATTTTGTAAACTGGGCTAAAGCCCAAGGCATCCGGGTTGGGCCGGGTCGGGGTTCGGCTGCCGGCTCGCTCGTCTCTTATGTCTTAAGGATTACTTCAATTGACCCGCTCCAACATAATTTGCCCTTTGAACGCTTTATGAATCCCCAGCGGCCGTCACCGCCCGATATTGATATTGATATTGCTGATGTACACCGGGATGAAGTCATCCGTTACGTGGCTAATAAATACGGTGAAGACCACGTGGCTCAAATCATCACCTTCGGCACCATGGAAGCCCGGGGTGCCATTCGGGATATCGGTCGGGTTATGGGCTTACCTTATGCTGAGCCCGATAAGATCGCTAAATTAATCCCCTTGGGTTACACCATTGACGAAGCCTTGTCTTCTACTCTGGAACTTCAAGAATATTACCGCCAACCCAATTACCGGCGTTTGTTGGAACTGGCCAAAAAAGTTGAAGGTAACGCCCGTCATGCCTCCACCCATGCCGCTGGGGTGGTCATTGCCGATAAACCCTTGACCGAATATACCCCAATTCAGCGGGAAAGCCGGGGCGGTAAAATTGTCACTCAATACGATATGTACGCTTTGGATTTAAATATTAACGAAAACGCGATCGGCTTGTTAAAAATGGACTTTTTAGGTCTTAGGAATCTCTCTATCTTAGGCCAAGCCGTAGACTATGTGGCTCAGGCTCATCAGCACACCGTCGATCTCTCCAACCTCCCCCTGGATGATCCCGATGTCTTTGCCCTTTTATCTAAAGGTGAAACCACTGGTATTTTCCAGCTCGAATCGCCGGGAATGCGCCGGGTGGCCCAAAAATTAAAACCCAGCCGCTTTTCGGACATCACCGCCATGGTCGCTTTGTATCGTCCCGGTCCGATGCAACTGATTGACGATTTTATCGCCGGTAAAAATGACGCCGCCAAAATCCATTATCCCCATAAAGATCTCAAACCGGTGTTGGAGGAAACCTACGGCATTCCCGTTTATCAGGAACAAGTACTCCAAATTGCCCATGTCTTTGCCGGCTATAGTCTGAGTGAAGCTGACATTTTACGGCGGGCAATCGGTAAAAAGAAAAAGTCGATTTTAGACAAAGAGAAAAAGCGCTTTATCCAAGGATCACAAGCCAACGGTTACACCGTCAAGGATGCTGAAAAAATTTGGGGTTTTATTGAAAAATTTGCCGGTTATGGGTTCAATAAAGCCCATTCCGCCTCTTACGCCATGATCGCCTACCAAACGGCCTATCTCAAAGCTAAATATCCGGTCGAGTACATGACAGCGCTGCTCTCCGTCGAATCCGCTTCGCACTCCGCGGCCAAAGATGATAAGGTCAACCAGGGGATTGAAGAGTGTCACCGCATGGGCATCGTGGTGCTGCCCCCAGATATTAATGCTTCTCGAGCTAATTTTACTATCGAAGCTCATCCACCGTTGTTAGAACACAAGGCTATTCGTTATGGTTTGGGTGCCATCAAAAACGTCGGTACCAGTGCCATTACTTCGATTATTGAGACCAAAGCTACTCACGGTCCCTTCACTTCCCTCACTGATTTTCTTGAAGCCGTTGATAGTCAAAAGGTAAACAAAAAGGTTTTAGAAAGTCTCGTCAAAGTTGGTTGTTTTGATCGCTTTAAAACCCGACGGGCTATCCTCGAAGCTCTTGACCAATTGCGTCAACAGGTCCTCTTGAGTCACAAAGCGCGCCACCAGGACCAGACTGGTCTATTTACTACCGAAGCGATTGGCACCGACACCTTTGTCAACCTGCCCGAATTT
This sequence comes from Microgenomates group bacterium RBG_16_45_19, assembly GCA_001803415.1. Lineage (GTDB taxonomy): Bacteria > Patescibacteriota > Microgenomatia > UBA1400 > RBG-16-45-19 > RBG-16-45-19. The sequence goes on from MHDC01000040.1 coordinate 26,768, forward strand.
CCACTCAACGTTTTAAGCCAATATGAAATCGAGTTGTTGGGGACCTCTCTCAATCAAGCCGGCAAAGTCGACTTAACCAGCCTCATCACCCAACAGGGTGCTACCCCTTTAAGTCAAATTGATGAATCTCTGATTGGTCAAACATTAACCGTCATCGGCCGGATCAAAACCGTCCGTCAAATTACCACTAAAAACAGTCATCTTCCTATGGCCTTTGTCACTCTAGGCGACAACGGTCAGGCCTTAGATTTAGTTTTCTTCCCCAAAAGTTATCAGCAGGCTGCGTCCAGTCTGATCGCGGACAACTTGCTCGTGGCCAAAGGCACTCTCGACCAGCGTACGGATCGACTCTCTCTCATCGTTTCCGGTTTTGAAGCGGTGACCGATACCACCGCCCCGGCCGCCAATACCTTAAACCTACCCCGGGATACTTCTCCGGCTACCCTGAAACAACTTGGACAGCTCCTAAAACAGCATCCCGGTCCAGATCAGCTCGTCATTCAAATTGTCAGCGGCAGTCGGCCGCAAACCTTAAAACTGCCCTATACCGTTGATTTTTCTCCATCCGTGAAGGACCAAATCGCCAGCCTCCTCCAATCCAGCTAATGTTACAATAACCTATGCCATTAAGGACCAAATATATCTTCGTTTCTGGTGGGGTTCTCTCCGGGGTGGGTAAGGGTACCGTCACTGCCTCATTAGCCTTGCTCCTTAAAAGCCATGGTTATCGGGTGACTGTCGTTAAATGCGAAAATTACCTAAATTTGGATGCCGGTCTGATCAATCCCATTGAACATGGTGATCCCTTTTTATGTGAGGATGGTGCCGAGACCGATATGGACATCGGTACCTACGAAAAATTCTTAAACCAAAATTTAGGTTTGGACAATTTCATCACCATGGGTCAAATTTATCATCAAGTAATTAATCAGGAACGTAACTTTTTCTATCGGGGTGAGGATGTCGAGGCGATTCCTCATGTCACTGATGAAATTATCCGCCGCATCCACGTCGCCGCCGACAAGGATGAGGCAGAAATCTGTGTGGTTGAGTTGGGTGGTACTGCTGGCGAATACCAAAATGCCCTTTATTATGAAGCCGCTCGACTCATGACTGCGGTCAATCAGACCACCGTTATCCATGTTCATGTCAGCTATTTACCCACGCCACCTCACTTGGGTGAACCCAAGACTAAGCCAACTCAATTATCGGTAAAAACTTTAAACTCTATGGGTATCCAACCCAACTTCATCGTGGCTCGTTCGACTGCCCGTCTAGATCAACGTCGTCGGCAACGTTTTTCCTTATTTTGTTCCGTTACCCCTTCTCACATTATCGATGCTCCCGACCTGTCCAGCGTTTATGAACTACCCCTAATCCTGGCTGACCAAAACTTTGACCAACTCTTACTTAAAGATATGGGTTTACGTGCCAAACCCAGACAAATGTCTGCCTGGAAAAGTTTGGTTAAAAAAATCCAATCACCCAAAAAAGGTCAGGTTAAAATCGCTATTGTCGGTAAATACTTTGCCACGGGCGCTTACCATTTGCGGGACGCCTACGCCGCCCTTTATGATGCCCTTGACCATGCTACTCTCTTTCACGATTTAACTCTGGAAGTCATCGGCCTGGACAGTCATAAAGAGACTGACCTTCCGGCTCAACTAAAAGTCGCTGACGGCATTATTGTGCCCATCGGTTGGGGTCCCCGGGGTGTCCCCGGTAAACTGGCCGCCATTCAATACGCCCGTGAGCACCAAGTCCCTTATTTAGGCTTGTGCTTTGGCATGCAGCTAGCGGTGGTGGAATTCGCCCGCCACTTGTTAAATCTCAAAACCGCCCATTCTACCGAAATTGATCCCCATACCCAAGATCCCGTCATCCACAGTATTCCCTTTGATCCCAAATACCAACGGATTAAGGGCGACGGTACCAGCATGCGTCTTGGAAGTTATGACTGTCTGGTCAAACCTAAAACCTTAACTTACCAAATTTACGCCAAACACCACGGCTTTATTAATCCGGCTAAAGGCTTGGTGGCCGAACGTCATCGCCACCGTTATGAAGTCAATAACACTTATCGCCAAACCTTAGCCACGGCCGGTTTAGTCTTTTCCGGCGTCAGTCCCGACAACTTTTTTGTCGAAATGATCGAATTACCTCCCAAAATCCACCCCTTCTTTATTGGCACTCAAGGTCACCCGGAATATAAATCCCGTCCCTTAAAGCCCCATCCTTTATTCTTGGAATTCATCCGGGCCGCTTATCTTCATCACCATCAAGGCCGGCTTGCCAAGACTTAAGGGCCTTGTTACAATACCCCGGATCCAAATTTTATGGCTAATTCTTTCACTCATCAAACCCATGCCTATCATGTCGGGGATCATGTCGCCGTCTACCAAAAGATTGAGGAAGAAGGTAAATTAAGAACTCAAGTCTTTGATGGGGTCATCATTGCCATTAAGGGTAGGGGAGCCGGCCAAACTTTTACCGTTCGTAAAATTGCGGCGGGTAACATTGGTGTCGAAAGGATCATACCGGTTCACTCACCTCGTTTAGACAAACTGGTTATTAAGAGTCACGGTTCGGTTCGTCGCGCCAAGTTGTACTATTTGCGCTCCCGGAGCGGCCGCCTGGCCCTAAGAGTCAAGGAAAAAAAGACCACTACCACTCCACCCAAATCCAAGTCCAAAGCTTGATCTTCACCTCCGGATAAGGCTATAATTCCCCTGATATTTCTTGGGCCCGTAGCTCAGCGGTAGAGCGACAGCCTTTTAAGCTGTGCGTCGAAGGTTCGATCCCTTCCGGGCTCACCCACTTGGCCCCATCGTCTAGTGGTTAGGACAACGGGTTTTCATCCCGTAAACCAGGGTCCGACTCCCTGTGGGGTCACCAATAGGGGATTGATTTATAAGCATACTTTCCCTGCTGGAAATTTGGTTTAAGTCCCATTAAGCTGGATTAATGAATCGGTTTCAAGCTCATTGGGGTGAGTACTTGGGCGATGCCGTCTACGGCGCCCTGGATGGCACGGTCACCACTTTTGCCGTCATGGCTGGTGCCGCCGGCGCCCATCTCTCCACCCCTGTAATCATGATTATGGGTTTAGCCAACCTCTTTGCCGACGGCTTTTCCATGGCCGTGGGCAATTATCTCGCTCAAAAAAGTTATAACCAATTTATCGACCGGGAACTAAACGATTCTCTGGCTCAGATTAAAGCGGACGACGACCAAATTAGTCATATGATTAGTCGGTCTTATCGTCGCCAAGGCTTTTCCGGCCATACCTTGCGCCATATACTGCACGATCTGCGTCGTCACCCGAAAATCTATGCTCAGGAAGCCCTAACCGCCCAAAAACTGGCAACTCAACCCCGCCACCCGGTGACTAGTAGTCTGGTAACCTTTATTGCCTTTGTCCTGATCGGTCTCATGCCCATCTTACCGATCCTCCTTATCCCTCAGCTTAATTTCTGGTCTACTTTCGGTTTTATCGCCCTGGTATTATTCCTGGTCGGTTCGCTCCGTTCCTACATTTCTTTGGTTACCTGGTACCGCGGTGGTTTAGAAATCATGCTGGCCGGTCTTGGTGCTTCCCTGATCGCCTTCACCATCGGCTCAATCCTCAGTCAACTGGTTTAATTTCCCCCTGCCTCAGGTATAATTGAGCCATGGCAACATCGGTCAAGACGGAACTGCTTGAAACCATCAAACTGGCTTTAACCCAACTCAAACTTAAACCGGTTGAGTTTTCCTTGGAACACCCGGCCAATGAAGCTCATGGCGATTACGCCGCTAATATCGCTTTTGTACTTTATCCTCAAGTTGAAGACCAATGGTCAAATCCGCTTCAATTAGCCGAAGCTATTGTTGCTGCCATTAAATTAAAGGTCAGTCATCAATCATCATCCATCATCGATTCTGTCTCTGTTGCCGGTCCTGGATTTATTAATTTTAGCCTCAAACCCGAGCATTTCCTTGACTACCTTAATCAGCTCATTAACTCAAAACAGATTCCTTTGACCACGGATCCTTTCATTAAGCAGCGTATCTGTGTCGAATATACCGACCCCAATCCTTTTAAAGAACTACATCTCGGCCACCTATATTCCAACATTATTGGTGAAACCATGGCCCGCCTCTACGAAGCGGTTGGGGCTAAAGTCTGGCGGGCCGATTATTACGGTGACGTCGGCCAGCACGTGGCTAAAGCCATTTGGGGCATGCAGCAATTATTAACTCAAACTCATACCACTTTGCCCAATTTAGCCAAAAAATCACTGTTAGAAAGGCAAAAATTCTTGGGTCAAAGCTATGCTTATGGTGTCAAACAGTTCGAGTCCGACCCTGAAGTTAAAGCCACCATTAATCGCCTCAATCCCTTGATCTATGCCATCGCTCAAGCTCTCCATCAAGCCAATGGTTGGCAGCCGGTGGTTGAGTATGAAGTCCATGTACCCCAGTCGGATTTTAATCGCGGTGAAATCAGGTCACTTTATCAATCTGGTTTGGCTTGGAGTTTAGAGTATTTTGAATCGCTCTATCAATTCCTAGGTACCAAGTTTGACGGTTATTATCCCGAAAGTTTGATGGGGGAGTACGGTTACCGTTTAGTCCAACACGGACTCAAACAAGGCGTTTTTACCAAAAGTCAGGGAGCCATCATTTTCCCGGGTGAGAAACATGGCACCCATACCCGGGTTTTTATTAACAAACTTAATTTGCCTACTTACGAAGCCAAAGAATTAGGCTTAGCACCGGCCAAATACCAAGACTTCCCCTATGACCAATCGCTGATTGTCACCGGGACCGAAATTAAAGACTACTTCAAGGTGGTCTTAACCGCTATGAAACTGGTTAGTCCTGATTTAGGTCATATAACCACCGTTTTATCTCACGGTATGGTCAAACTCCCTCAGGGTAAAATGTCCTCTCGCTCGGGTAATGTTGTTACCGTCCAGGGTTTAATCGCTGAGGCCTCTGCCTATGCCCGCACTCTTTTTTCCGCCGAGACTCATTTGCCTGCCAAAGCCATGGATCAGATTGCTCAGGCTGTAGGTCTGGCCTCGATTCGTTACGCCTTTCTCAAAGGTGATGTCACCACCGATGTTATTTTTGACTTTAAACAATCGATCAGTTTCGAGGGTAACTCCGGACCCTATCTCCAGTATACTTATGCTCGCTGCGCTTCGGTTCTATCAAAATCCCCATTAAAAATTAAAAACTTTAAATTAAAAATGGGAGCGTTAAATCCGGAAGAGTTGGCATTACTCCGCTGGTTTTACCGCTATCCTGAAGTGGTTGCCGCTGCTGCTCAAAACCTAACCCCGCACCTGCTATGTACCTACCTATATGAGTTAGCTCATCGGTTTAACCTCTTTTACCACCACCATTTAATTATAGGTTCGGATTTCCGTCTGGGGCTGACCACCGCCACCGCCAAGATCTTAAAATCCGGTCTTGAGCTTTTGGGTATCGAGGCACCCGAAAAAATGTAATATTTGCCTTTTGACTTTCAAATTGCCTCAAGATACAATCCATCTGCATGGCTTTACACATCTCTATCGCCGCTGAAACGCTCTTTCATTTGGGCCCGGTCGCCATCACTAATTCTATTTTTACTAGTTGGCTTGTCTCGATTCTGATCATTTTAGTGGCCTTGAAATTCCATTATTCGACTAAAAGCGAAACCAAGCCGACTGGCTTACAAAACTTATTGGAAATGATTGTTGAGGCTTTTGAAAATCTCTGTAACTCTATTACTCAAAGCCGATTAAAAACGGCCGTCATTATCCCTATCCCTTTTGCCGCTTTTTGCTGGATTCTCCTCAACAACTGGTTTGGCTTACTGCCCGGAGTCGGCACTTTAGGTCTCACCGAGCCAACCGAACCACCCCAAGCTGCCTCACCTTTTTCGGTTTATGCCAAGGAAACTGAAGGCACTTCAGCCGAATCAGCTACCACTAAATTTGTGCCCATCTTTCGTGCCGGTACTGCCGATCTTAACACCACTTTGGCTTTAGCTCTTGTTTCCGTCGGCGCCACCCAAGTCATCGGCGTTAAATTTGTTGGTCGTAGCTATTGGACTAAATTCTTTAATCTTAAAGGTATTTTTTCCTTTGTTGGTTTACTCGAATTCGTCTCCGAACTCAGTAAAATTGTCTCTTTTGCCTTCCGTCTTTTTGGCAACATTTTTGCCGGTGAAGTTCTTCTAACAGTTATTATGTTCCTGGTGCCTATCCTCGTCCCGGTCCCGTTTATCGGTCTGGAGTTTTTCGTCGGTATTATCCAGGCATTAGTTTTTGCCATGCTGACTATAGTCTTTATGAATATCGCTTCCGCCCATCAGGGGGAGCACTAAATTATCGTTATAGAAAGGTGTCGTAATATATGGAAAACCAAATCCTGATTAATTCCGACAATTTTATCTTTGGTCTGACCATGGCCATCGGCGGCTTGGGGCCGGCTATCGGTATCGGTTTAATTGGCATGAAAGCTTTGGAAGCCATCGGTCGTAACCCTGAAGCCATGTCTAAAATCCAAACCAACATGATTTTAGGCTTTGCTTTTGCCGAAGCTATTGCTATTTATTCGTTGGTGGTCGCCTTAATTATCAAATTTACCTAAAAAAGGGAACCACTTATGGAAATCGAATGGACTCAAATATTAATCCAAATGGTCAATTTTGGTTTGATTGTTGTTGTCCTGACTAAGTTGGTTTATAAACCAATTGTCAAAATCCTCAGCCAACGGACCGATCGTATCGCCTCGAGTCAATTGGACGCCGACAAAACCCGTCAACAAAACCAAACCACCAGTCAAGCCGCTCAAGCCGAATTGCTTAAAGCCAAACAAACGGCTGAACAAATTATTCGTGAAGCTCAAAAAGAAGCCCGAGCCGATGCCGCCAAAATCTTAGCTGAGGCTAAAATCCAAGCTAAAAAACAAACCGAAACCGAGCGTCAGCAGTCTCAGGCTGAAATGAAAGCGGAAAAAAAGTCGGTTCTGGGAAAATTAGCTACCTTGGTGACCCAAACCACCGCTCAGGTCCTACAAAACGCCTTATCATCGAAGGAACAACACCAAATTATTGCCTCGCAACTCAAAATCATCAAAGGAGTCCGCTTTGACTAAAACCAAACCGGCGACTGCTCCAGTTTTCGTGACTGTGGCCTCGGCTGTGCCCCTGACGCCGGCCGAACTGGCCACTCTCGCCGACCTCTTAAGCCGTCAATTAGGGTCCATTACCCTTAAACCGATCGTTAAACCTCAACTGGTGGCCGGCCTGACGCTCACCGTGACCGATCGGACGCTCGATTTATCCATCAAACATCGTTTGGAATTACTCCAACATCAACTTGCTCCTCATGCCCAGTCCTAAACTAATTGACCAGCTGACTCAGTCGCTTAAAGTCGCTCCTTCAAAACCGACTTTTACTCAAGCCGGTACCATCATTCGTGTCGGTGACGGCATTGCCCTGATTTCCGGCCTGTCCGAAGCTCGGATGAGTGAACTTTTACTCTTTCCTGGTGGGGTTCGTGGCTTGGTTTTAAACTTGAATCAAGACTCTATTGGCGTGGTCATTTTGGGTAGCGACCTTCACCTCAAAGCCGGTGACTCGGTTTGGCACACTGACCAACAGTTATCCATACCCGCATCGAAACAGCTGCTTGGTCGGGTCATCACCCCCTTGGGTGATCCTTTGGATGGCGGTGATCCGATTGTTCCGGATCAAATTATGCCGCTTGAACGTTTGGCTCCCGGAGTCATTGATCGCCAACCGGTCTCGGAGCCTCTCCAGACCGGTATCAAAGCCATCGATAGCATGATCCCGATCGGCCAGGGTCAGCGCGAGTTGATTATCGGTGACCGTTCTACCGGTAAATCGGCTATTGTCCTCACCACCATGATTAACCAACAAGCCGAAAACGTTATTTGCATCTACGTCGCCATCGGCCAAAAGCGCTCATTCGTCGCCCAAACCATCGACACCCTTAAACGCTTTAATGCTATGCCTTATTCGATTATTGTCTCGGCTTCGGCTTCCGATCCGGCCCCCTTACAATATCTGGCTCCTTATGCCGGTTGCGCCATCGGTGAATACTTTGCTCAAAAAGGTCTTCACGCTTTGGTTATCTACGATGATCTCTCTAAACATGCCTGGGCTTACCGGGAAATGTCGCTCCTTCTTAGACGACCGTCCGGGCGGGAAGCCTATCCCGGTGACGTCTTTTACCTCCATTCGCGGCTGTTGGAACGGGCAGTCAAGTATTCCACCAAACAGGGTGGGGGTTCCCTGACCGCTCTGCCTATAATTGAAACCCAAGCCGGTGACATCTCCGCTTATATCCCCACTAACGTTATTTCCATTACCGATGGTCAAATCTTTTTAGATACCGATATGTTTAACGCCGGTCAGCGTCCGGCGGTTAATTTGGGTATCTCGGTTTCCCGCGTTGGTGGTGCTGCTCAAATCAAAGCTATGAAGCAGGTGGTCGGCTCTCTCAAAATTGATATGGCCCAATTCCGTGAACTAGCCGCCTTTGCTCAATTCTCCTCTGACCTCGATCCTCAGACTCGGTCTCAATTGGAACGCGGTCAACGGATTACCGAGATCTTAAAACAAGGCTGGGATGAACCAACTCCCGTCGAAGATCAAGTCGCCGTCTTCCACGCCGCTGCTACCGGTTTAATCGATCAAGTCCAAATCAATTTAGTCAAAACCTGGGAGACCAAGTACCTGGCCTTTCTCCACCATCATCATGCTGATCTGTTAAAAACTATTCACTCCCAAAAAACCCTTTCCCCGGCTCTGCTGACCGCCCTCAAACAAGCTTCCGACGCCTTCTTAAAGCAGAATCCCGAACTCTTAATCACTCCAGACTAACCTATGGCCAGCTTACAAAATTTAACCCGCCGCCTTAAAACCGCCAAAAACATCCGGCAAATCACCAAAGCCATGGAGATGGTCTCCGCCTCCAAAATGCGTCGGGCTCAGGCTCAAGCTTTGGCCTCTCGTCCCTATGCCCAAAAACTGTATTCGACTTTAATAACCATTGCTACTCTAACCGACCCCTCTCAACACCCGCTCTTGCAGTCTCATGACGCTGGTCAACCGGCTTACATCTTAATCTCGACTGATAAATCCTTGGCCGGTAGCCTCAATACCAACCTGTTTCGGGGTACGGCCGAACACCTATCTAATCAAACTTCCCTGGCTGAAATACCGTTAATTATTGTCGGTCAACGGGCTCGTGCCTTTGGCCTTAGCCTTGGTTGCCCCATTTACGCTGAGTTTTCCCACTTACCCGACCCCATCACATATCAAGACGCCCTGCCGATAGCTCAAATGGTTATTACCGGTTTCCTTAAACAAGAATTTAAATCCGTCAGTTTGATTTACATGGATTTTATCTCCACCTTAGTTCAAAAAATCCGGCTTCAAGCCTTATTACCCTTAACCGCTGAACTTCAAGCCTTATTTACTAGTCAGGCTGAAGCCCTAGACGCCGTCAGTCATGAACAGACTACTTATCTGTTTGAACCCAATGCCGCTAATATCCTTAATTGGATTTTGCCTTATTATGTAGAATTAACTTTATTTCAAGCTTTATTGGAAGCCAAAGCTTCGGAACACTCCGCTCGGATGGTGGCCATGAAAAACGCCTCCGACAATGCCGCCGAAATCATCAGCGACCTCACCTTAAGTTACCATAAACAGCGTCAGACCAAAATCACCGCCGAATTATTAGATAACACCGTTTCGGCCGCCATCATCAATTAAACCAGCTATGTCCACTTCCACTCAAGGCACCATCACCCAAATTATTGGTCCCGTTGTCGACGTCCACTTTGATTACGAGTTACCCCCGCTCCTGTCTGCCTTGGAGTTAATTCACCACCGGCAAACCTATATCTTTGAAGTTCAGCAGCACTTGAGTCAGGCTGACGTCCGCGCTATATGTCTCAGCCCCACCGACGGCTTGACCCGTGGCTTAACCTTAACCTCCACTGGTCAACCGATCACTGTCCCCATCGGCCCGGCCACCTTGGGTCGCATGTTTAATGTGGTTGGCCAGCCTATCGACGGTTTGGGACCGGTTATAGCCAAAGAATTCAGTCCCATACACAAGGCCGCCCCCCTGCTGGTTGAGCAAGAAACCAAAGCGGAGCTACTCGAAACCGGGATTAAGGTGATTGATCTGATCTGCCCCTTCGCCCGGGGCGGTAAAGTCGGCGCTTTTGGCGGGGCTGGGGTCGGTAAAACCGTCATTATCCAGGAACTGATCCGTAATATCGCTGAGGAGCATTCCGGCCACTCGGTCTTTGCCGGGGTCGGTGAACGCACCCGGGAAGGCAACGACCTCTACGTAGAAATGACCAAATCAGGTGTTCTTAAAAATACCGTCCTGGCCTTCGGCCAAATGAATGAACCACCTGGCAACCGCTTGCGTATTGCCTTAACCGGTTTGACCTTTGCCGAATATTTCCGCGACGTCAAAGGCGAAGACGTTCTACTCTTTATTGACAATATCTTCCGCTTTTCCCAAGCCGGCTCGGAAGTTTCCGCCCTGATGGGACGCATTCCCTCGGCTGTCGGCTACCAACCGAATTTAGCCTCGGAAATGGCCGCTCTTCAAGAACGGATCACCTCTACTAAAAAAGGCTCCATTACTTCCTTTCAAGCCGTTTACGTCCCGGCGGATGATTATACCGATCCGGCGCCGGCCACCACTTTCAGTCATTTAGATTCGACCATCTCCCTGGATCGGCAATTGGCCGCCCAAGCTCTTTATCCGGCCGTCGATCCGCTTATTTCCAATTCTAAGATTTTAACTCCGGATATCGTCGGCCGGGACCATTACGATACCGCCCGCGCCGTTCAAAAAGTTTTGCAGCGCTACAAAGACCTTCAGGATATTATTGCCATCTTGGGTATTGATGAGCTCTCACCCGAAGACAAACTCACCGTTACCCGAGCCCGTAAAATTCAACGTTTCTTAAGCCAACCTTTTTTCGTCGGCGAAGCCTTTACCTCAATTAAAGGTGAATATGTCCCGGTTGAAGTCACCGTCAAGGGTTTCAGTGAGATCTTAGCCGGTCAGCACGACGCCCTGCCGGAGCAAGCTTTCTACATGGTTGGTTCCATCGATCAAGCTGTCGCCAAAGCCAAAAAGCTTTAACTGCTGACTTTATGCAGCTCAAATTGGATATTATTACCCAAGAAAAGCATCTTCTTTCCGACACTGTTGACCAGATTACCGCTCCGGCCGCTACCGGTGAAGTCACCATTCTACCCAATCATATCCCTCTATTTACTCGGCTAAATGACGGCATTATCCGCTACCGTAAGGGAACGACGGCCATCGAATATGCCGTTCTCGGTGGTTTTATGGATGTCGCCCCCGGTAGCCACGTCACCATTTTAGCCGACTCGGCTATCCGCTCAGCTGACATCAATCTAGCCAAAGCCGAAGCCGCCAAAGCCAAAGCCGAAGCCGCCCTCCAAAATAAACAATCCGAAGTCGAGTTCAAGCTCGCCGAAGCCGCCCTGCGTAAAGCCCTCTTGGAATTGAAAGCGGCCCGCCGTCATCATGGCTCTAACCCCTTACCGTCTGCTGCTTAAACTATGTCTTCACTCCCTCCAGTAACCGTCATCCATGGTGATGCCCTACTTCAGAGTCGTCAATTCTTCCATCAGCTCTTCACCCAAACTCCGGCTCAGACAGAAACCGTCCGTTTTGAAGGTAAGGATCTGGATTTAACGGCGCTAGTTCAAGCTTGTCAGTCAACTAGTTTAATTGCTTTAAACCGTCTCATCATCATTGAAAACCTCTTCCACCCATCGGCTAAAGCCAAACTGGCTACCACTAGCGCTTATTGCCGCGAATTAATCCAAGGGACCACCGCCTACCCGTTAGTTATTTACGAGCCGCGCTTGCTAACCCCAGCCCAACTCAAATTAGTCCAGGGTGCCTCAGTCAAGAGCTTTAAAACTCCTCCAGTTGTGTTTCAGTTTTTAGCCAACCTCGCTCCCCAAAAACAGGCTCAATTTATTCCGCTCTACCAACGCTCGCTCAAGAAGCAACCGGCTGAACTGCTCTTAGCCATGATCGCCCGCCAAATCCGGCTGTTGATTCAGCTGGCTGATCCTGATTTACACTTACCCCCCTGGCAAATGGCTAAGCTTTCGGCTCAACGACGTCGCTTTACAGACGAACAATTGACCGCCTTCCATGACCAACTGGTTCTTCTCGACCGTCGCGCCAAACAAGGCCAAATCACTGGTTCGCTTGGTCAGGAATTGGCCATGCTTTTATTAAAGCTGTAGTGTACCATGATGAGGCGTATGCCTTTGGTAAAGCATATCAATCCTTATATTTTCCGCGGTTACGATTTACGGGGTGAAGTCGACCAAGACTTGAACGACGATGTCATGTATACTCTCGGCCGGGCTTATGCCACTTTCCTCTGGGAACGAAGAATCTCTGAAGCTGCTGTCGGTCGAGATAATCGTCTCACTTCTGAAAATTATTCCAGGGCATTCATTCGTGGTTTAAACGAAGGTGGTATTAATACTCACGACATTGGCTTAAGTTTAAGTCAAATTGTTTACTACAGTACCTACTACTTTAGAACTAAAGGTAGCGTTATGGTGACTGCCTCCCACAATCCTAAAAATTATAATGGTTTAAAGTTGGGGACTGGTTATTCGGAAACTATGGTTTCTGAAGATATCCAATATTTTCATCAGTTAGTGACTAAAGGCCATTTCTCCGAAGGTAGCGGTACCAATGATTCCATCGATATTTTCCCAGACTATCTAAAACATTTACTAAAACATATCCACCTCAAGCGTTCCTGGAAAATTGTGGTAGACACCGGCAACACTACTTCCGGCCTTTTCTATCCAACCATATTTCGTGAAGCTGGTTGTCAAGTTGTCGAACAATATACCAACCTTGATGGTAATTTCCCCTTAGGCGCTCCCGATCCTACCAAAGAATCAGTCCTAAAAAGAGTCTCCAAAGGCGTTAAACAGGCACAAGCCGAAATCGGTTTTGCTTTTGACGCCGATGGTGACCGTATGGCCGTCGTTGACGAAAACGGCTCGGTTTTATGGATGGATACAATTGTGGCTTTGCTCGCTAAAGATGTCTTAGACTTTTTACCTGGCTCTCCGATTGTCTATAACACTCTTTGCTCCCGCCAAGTTACCGAAGCCATTGAAAAAGCTGGTGGTAAACCGGTCATGTGGCTCACCGGCCACTCCTTTATCAAAGCCAAGGTCAGACTAGAAAATGCTCCTTTCGGCGGCGAACTATCTGGCCACATTTACATTACTGACAATTTTTACGGACATGATGATGGGGCTTATGCTTGTCTTCGTTTGATTTCTTACCTCGAACGCACCCACCAAACTCTCTCCCAAGCCGCGGCTAAATTATCCCAATACCAATCTAGTCCGGAAATAAAATTTGGCTTAGCTGACGATCTTAAATTTAAGTTCATTAAAAATACGATTACGCCTGAATTCAAGCAAACCTGGCCTAAGGCCAAATTTATTGATATCGATGGTATACGCTTTGATTTATCAAATCAAATGGCCATCCTCCGCGCTTCTCAAAACGGTCCCTATATTACCTTAAAGTTTGAGCATAAAACCAAAGACGGTTATGAAATCTTAAAACGGCAGTTAAAAACCATCATGTCTAAGCACTCCGAAATCAACTGGTCCGAAGGTGTCAACACCCACGCTTTAGATTGAACCAATGACCTCAGTTTTAGACCTCAAATCCGCTTTAAATTTCGCCCAAAACCTGGCTCAATCGGTCGGGGAAAAATTGTTAGCTATGCAAAATAATGTCTCGGTCGTGGCCTTTAAGGAACGTCAAGATATGGTCACCACCGCCGACTATGCTGCCGAAAAACTGTACCTAAAAGCGATTCACCACCAGTATCCAGATCACTCCATTCACTCCGAAGAGCAGGGGAGTGACCAAAAAAAATCTGATTACCAATGGATTATCGATCCCCTCGACGGCACCAAGGAATACCTCCGTGGTATCCCTTTATGGAATACTAACTTGACCCTGGAATTACATCGCCGGCCGATATTATCAGTTATCTATAAACCGGATTTAAAAGTTCTCTTTGCCGCAACCAAAGTCGTGGGTGTTCTAGAAAATGGCCGGCAGACTAAGTTATCCACGATCAAAAGTCTGTCTCAATCGCATATCTATGCTTATCTACCTAGTCAAGCTTCGGTCTTTCAACCACTGGCTAAACCATGGCAAAAAATGGCTCAGCTTTCCCAACAGACTTACCGCCTCAGGGGTAGCTCAGAAGAAGTAGTTTCGATTGCTTGGGTGGCTATCGGTAAAATCGAAGCCGCGGTCAATTTCTGCCGTTTTCCCCAGTGGTATGATTTTGCTTCTGGTCTAGTTTGTGCCCAAACCGCTGGCTGTCGGGTTACTGACCTCAATAACCAACCAATTGATTCCCGAGGTCAATATCAAGGGTATATTATTTCTAATGGTCTAATCCACCAAGCTATTATTGATTCTATTACTGCTTGAGTCTGTCTATGCCGCCAAAACTAATCATCTACGATCTGGATAATACTTTGGTTATGACCCGGCCGGCGGCTAAGATTGGCTACCAGCAAGCCATTTACTTTATCGCCAAAAAGCACGGTCTTTACCGAGATCGGAATAAACTCTACCACCACTGGAAACGTCTAGTTCATAGCCTAAAGGTCGATCCCAAACCCTATAAACGTCGCTTTGCTTTCAGCCTGGGTCTCCTGTTGGATAAACACCAACTACCTCACACCCATCTTAACCAAGCCCTGCATTTGTATGAAAAAACGCTTCTGACTCACATTCGCACTGCCAAAGGCGCTAAAGAACTACTGTCCTCTTGTCATGATGCCAGCCTTAAACAGGTGGTCACCACCGGTTCTGACGCTGTCGAAGCCGTCCACAAACTCAAGGCCGTCTCCCTTTATTCCTTAATCGACCTGCTGATTACTGCTTTTGACATTGGCTCGATGAAGCCCCATTCCGATTATTACCTGAAACCGATGGCTCATTTTAAAGTTTCTCCCAACCAGACGGTTGTCATCGGCGACCATCAAGCCGAAGACATCGCCCCCGCCCTCAAGCTGGGCTTGACTGTTTACCGGGTCACGCCTCAAAGCCACCTCATGGAATTTCAAAAACACCTGTTTTAAGTTAAACTTAAGTTATCCTTTATGGATTCATTCGATCAAACCCTTTTAGATGATCCTACCCGCCTCGCCGCTATCGACACCAGTCAAGTCCTCGCCTCGATCGTGGCTTTACCTGAACAATGCCTGGATGCCGCCGCTCAAATTCAAAACCTTAATTTTCCTGATCCTTATCGGTCGGTTAAGCGGGTTCTCATCGCCGGCATGGGCGGTTCCAACTTAGGTGGCCGGATCATCGAAGCCGTTTTTGCCGACGAACTGACCCTACCCATGGTCCGTCTCCATGATTACCACCTGCCTGCCTGGGCCGATGCCCAAACCCTAATTATCTGTTCTTCCTATTCGGGCACTACCGAAGAAACTCTTTCGGTCGCCGCCGAGGCCATCCAACGTCAGTTACTTTGGACCGCCATCGGTACCGGTGCCGATTTGATAGCCTTAGCCCAGGCTCAGGCCGTCCCTTATTACCAAATTCAACCAACTCACAACCCTTCCGATCAACCCCGCCTGGCCTTGGGTTATTCCCTGATTGGCCAACTCCTGATCCTGGCCAAACTGGGTTTAATCAACCTCCCGGCCTCAGCCATTGACCACTTGGTTGCCGCTATGAAATTGGTAGTCAGTCAAAATCAACTGTCCGTTCCCTTGAATTCTAATCCTGCCAAACAATTGGCCGTATCTTTGTATGGTCGTTTGCCAGTGCTTATCAGCTCCGGTCATTTAATCGGCACTACCCACAGTTTAAAAAATCAATTTAATGAAAACGCTAAAACCTTTGCCGCCTGTTTCGATCTGCCCGAGCTTAACCATCATCTCATGGAAGGTTTAGTCCATCCCTCGACCAATCCTCAAAACTTAGCCTTTATCAGTTTTCTTTCCTCCCTCTATTCCGAGCGGATCAGCCGCCGCTTCAGCTTGACTCAAGAGGTGATTACTCAAAACCACCTTCCGGTTTACCCTTATGCCGTTCCCGGCGACACCGAGCTAACCCAAGCCTTTACCGGTCTCCAATTCGGGTCATTCGTGATCTTCTATTTAGGCATGCTTTACCAGCAGGATCCGGCGCCGATTCCCTGGGTTGATTACTTTAAAGCCAAATTGGCTTGAAAACCATCACTGTCTTTTTCTCTTGATAAACGGCTGGTTAAAACTTACAATGAAACTTAGCGCCGCCCCTTTTGATCGGCGCCTATTGTAATGGGAAAATAGGCCATGCCCGACCTGCCCGCCTTTGTTCCTTTAGCTGACCTACTGCACCAGGATAATCTTTACTGGGATCGTTTCAGTCGCGGCCGTTTGACTGCCCTGCGCTTAGGTTTAGCCACCCCTCGGACTCTGGTAGTGACTGCGGCGGCTTTTCGCCACTTTACCGAAGCGACTCACATCGCTGGCCAAATTACCAGTCAACTACGTCTGCTCGACCCTTCTGATCCCCAGGCTGTGGCGGCTCTTAGCCGTCGGTTACAACCGCTGATCCTTGATACCCCGCTACCCCGGCCATTATTCACCCAGTTGTCACAGGTTTATCGCCATTATTTACGGCACAGTCCGGTTGCTCTGGTCACTGATCCGCTCCGATCTCCGCCGCGATCCGGTCCCTTGGTTTACCGGGGTGACAGCTGGCTGGCCACTCAAATCAAGCAGGCGTGGTCTGCCTGGTATACCCCTGATCACCTGCATCAGACTTTACTGGCTTCTTCCTGGTTACCGCTGCCCCCAGCTACCCTGCTGACCGCCTATCCTCAAATCGAATGGTGCGGGATTTTAACTACCGCTCAGCCCTGGCGGGAGCAAAAGCAGTTAGCTGAAGCGACGCTGGTTTACGGGGCTTCATTTGGTGCCAAGCCCAATCATTTACTCCCTCATCGTTATCTAATCGATCGCCCCTCACAGAAACTGCTCAGTGCTCAACTCTTACCTCAAACTCAAGCCTATCAGCTCGACCGTTCTGGCTGCCTCAAACTCACCCCGCTACCCCACCGCCTTTCCCTCCGCTTGAACGAGGCTCAAATTAGCACTTTAGCTCAGGCGGCCCACGTCTTCCACCATCATTGTCTTTTACCCCAAGTCATTACTTTTACTTTAAACGGTCACCAGTTGCTGATTTGGTCAGTTACTCCCCTCGAACCTGTTCCCGACCCGGTCTCGCCTCGCCTAGCTGTAACCGCCAATCTGGAGTTGCTGGCCTCGGGTACACCCATCTCTCCAGGGATCGTTTCCGGACCTCTAAAACTCCTATCGAGACCAACTTTATCCAGTCTGGTGCCACCGGGCACGATCGTTTTCCTCAAAGATTTACCGCCCCGACTCTGGCCGATTATCCGACCGGCGGCGGGTTTACTCACCACTGATTTAAATCCCTTATCTCACAGCGCCATCTTGGCCCGCGAATTAGGTTTACCGACTATCTCCCAAATTGCCTCTAAAAGTTTACGTCGTTATCAGGGTCAAATTGTCACCCTTGATGGTCAGCGAGGTAAACTTTATCGGGGTGGTCTCACCTCAAGTCTGGCTGTGTCCCCTCCACAAGCACCGGTTTCACCCCGCTCTTTTCGTCTGGCTACCAAGATTCTGCTCTCGACTCAAGCTTTTTCTACCCCTGAGCTTTTAACCGCCGCTGGCCTTTGGGTCAACCGTCATTCTTTCCTTAAGTCACCCCCGAATCTCGACCACGCTTTGGCCAGTTTGGGTGAACGACCCCTTTTTTACCAACTTCAAGTTTCACCTGACCCTGACCTTCATCAAGAAATTGCTATCCTTTTAACCGCTCACCAACATTTTCCCACTGTCCCGGTGACCGTCGTTTTAACCGCAGTTCACAGTCTGTTTGAGCTCACCCAAGCCAAAAAAAGCTTAGCTGCTTTAGGTTGGACACGCCAACCTCACCGCCATCTCGGTTTAAGCTTAGACACCCCGGCGGTCGTTTTAGACGCTGACCGTTACGCTCGCCAAGGTCTGGACTGCCTCAGTTTTAACGCCGATCAACTTTTACCCCATTTGTTTGGGGCTGATCCGGCTAACCCCGTTCCTAATCCTGCCTGGCAAAACGAAACCGATGCCGTCGTCACTCTCCTTGAGTACTTCCTTAAACTCAGCCATGAACTCAACCTGCCCACTTATGCTTTAGGTTATGTTTTTGGTCAAGCCTTTCACTACCTCCAGGTCCTCGTCGCCGGTGGTATCACTGGCATTGTCACCACTCCGCCACTGCTTGACGCCTTAACCAGCCGTCTTTATCAAGCCGAACACCGTTATCTCCGCCAATCCCACCCACCATTAGCCATAAGCCATAAGCCATAAGCCATCTTATATGCCCGTTATCAAAGCCATCCAAGCCCGAGAAATCCTTGATTGCCGGGGGGTCCCGACCATCGAAGCCAACCTCTGGTTAGACAATGGCATCAGTGTCACCACCGCCGTCCCTACCAGTATCTATACCGGCAAACATGAAGCCATGGAACTCAGGGATGGCGACCCCCTCCGCTACGCTGGTTTAGGGGTGATTAAGGCCGTTAACCTTATTAACACCACCATCGCCCAGCATTTAATTGGCCGGGATCCTTCCCAGCAAGGTGACATTGACCGCTTGCTGATTCAATTGGACGGCACTCCCGACAAACATCAATTTGGGGCCAATACCATGCTGGCTGTCTCCCAAGCCGTCTGCAAAGCCGGAGCCGCCATGTACCATCTCCCCGTCTACGCCTATTTAGCCCACAAGTATCGCTTGGTTTATGGCGCTTTAACCATTCCCACCCCCGCTTTCAACGTCATCAACGGCGGTAAACACGGCGCCGGCAATCTTGATTTCCAGGAGTTTCTCTTAGTGCCTTCCAGCCGTTTTCGCTTTGACCAAGGTTTACAAATCGGGGTCGAAATTTTTTACGAACTGGAACGTCAATTGATCAATAAAAACGCCATCCACTCGGTCGGGGTTGAAGGCGGCTTTGCCCCCAACCTCTTTACTAACCTAGATGCCCTCGAGATCATTATTCAGACCATTCAAAACACCAATCACCAGTACGGCCACGACGTTTTCTTAGGCTTGGACGTGGCCGCCAGCACTTTTCAGAAAGGCTCTAAGTACGCCATCAAAGACCGCTCTCAGCCTTTTTCCGGAAAGGAATTCGTCAGTTATTATCAGGACCTCAACGACGACTATCATATTTTCTCTTTAGAAGATCCTTTTGGTGATGACGATTGGCGCAGTTGGATCGACTTGACCATGGAGATGGGCCAAAAGGTCTTAATTATCGGCGACGATTTGATCACCTCCAATAAAGAACGTTTAATTAAAGCCATTCGGGACAAAGCTTGTACCGCGGTTTTGGTCAAACCTAACCAAATCGGGACCATTACCGAATCGGTTGAAGTCGTTAAGATCGCCAAAGATGCCCACTTCACCGTCATGGCTTCCTGCCGCTCCGGGGAAACTACCGATACTTTCATCGCTGATTTCGCCGTTGGTGTCGGCGCCGAGTATGCCAAATTTGGCGCTCCTAGCCGTGGCGAACGTATCATCAAATATAATCGCCTGCTGCGTATTGAGGCTGAGCTTAATCCCCAAACTCAAGGAGCTTGAAACCATTATGTCTCGTCCCAAACCGGTAGTTTTGGCCATCCTCGATGGTTGGGGCCTGGCAGCCGCGAATCCCGGTAATGCCATTGCTTTAGCCAACACCCCTACCTTAGATCTACTTACGGCCAGTTACCCCCACACTCAGTTGGAAGCCGCTGGTGAGGCTGTCGGTTTACCCGGTGGTGAAGACGGTAACACCGAAACCGGTCATTTGAATCTGGGTGCCGGCCAAATTGTTTATCAAGACTTACCCCGAATTAACCAAGCCATCGCCGAAGGTCGGTTTGACCACAACCCCCAGTTTCTGGCGGCCTTGGCTCACACCCAACGGTTTAAAAGTCGCTTGCATTTGATTGGCTTAATCGGCTCTGGTGGGGTCCATAGTTCGTTGAACCATCTTTATGCCTTAATCCACTGGTGCGTTACTCACCGCTTGAACAATGTCGTTCTCCACCTAATCACCGACGGTCGTGATTCACCGCCCACTTCAGCCATCAACTTTCTTACCCCCATTAAGACCAAACTCAAAGAAACTTCCATTGGGGTGATCGGCACCATTATTGGTCGCTATTACGCCATGGATCGCGATCATCACTGGGACCGAACGGCTATCGCCTATCAAGCTTTAACTCAAGGATTGGGTCGACCGGCTCACAAGCCAGAAGCAGCCATCCTCGCTTCCTACCAACAGCAAATTACGGATGAATTTATTCAGCCGATAATTTTAGTTGACCAACAACAGCAGCCTTTAGGTTTAATCCGCGACCATGACGCTGTCATCTTTTATAATTTCCGCATTGACCGGCCACGTCAATTGACCAAAGCTTTTGTCTTGCCCGATTTAAACTATGCCTTAACTCAGCCGGAAGGTTTTGACCCCTATGCCATCAAGTATTACAAATCCCACCTGCCGCCCCGGCCTGCCATCGGTGAGCGAGTTTTTGAACGCCGGGTCTACTTAAAAAATTTGGCTTTTGTAACCATGACTGAATATGAGAAAGGCTTGCCTGTCGCCGTCGCTTTCCCGCCCCAGACCGTTGATATGCCCCTCGGGCGGGTGGTGGCCGAAATGGGCTTAAGACAGTTGCGTTTAGCCGAAACCGAAAAAGAACGCTTTGTCACCTATTATTTTAACGGCCAACGAGAGGATCCTTTCCCGGGTGAAGATCGGATTATTATTCCCTCACCCCCGGTGGCCACCTATGATCAAAAGCCGGAAATGTCCTCAATTGCCTTGACCCAGACCTTAATTGAACGAGTCCATGCCGCCATGTATGACCTGATCGTCGTTAACTATGCCAATCCGGATATGGTTGGTCATACCGGCAATCTCCAGGCTGCCATCAAAGCCTGTGAGATAACCGACACTAACCTGATGCGCTTAACCGACGTCGTTATGGCTATTGGCGGCGTCGTCTTGATCACCGCTGACCACGGCAATGTCGAAGAAATGATTAACTTGGAAACTAACGCTGTCGATACCGAACATTCCAATAACCCCGTCCCTCTCCTCATTGTCGGCAATCGCTATCAAAATCAACTCGCGGCGCTGCCGCCGGGTATCTTGGCCGACGTGGCACCTACTATCCTCCAGGTGATGGAACTCCCTCAACCCTCCACTATGTCCGGCCAATCTCGGCTCAAATCCCTATGAAACCAACCTTAACCAGTCTCTATCAACCCCGCTCCGTTGCTATTATCGGAGCTTCCCGTTCACCCCAAAAAGTCGGCCACCAACTCCTCAAAAATTTATTAGCGGACGGCTTCTCCGGCCCGGTTTATCCCGTTAATCCCCAAGCCCACCGCCTGCTTGACTTACCCTGCTATCCCACCGTTACCGCCCTGCCTCGGGTCCCTGATTTGGCGGTCATCGCCACTCCGGCACCGCTGGTTTTACCCATCTTGACCGAAGCCACCGCCATCGGTATCCCTTCGGCCGTGATTATTTCCGCCGGCTTTGCCGAAGCCAATCTCGCCGGTCAAACCCGCCAACGTGAGTTAGTCACTTTTCTTAAAACCGCTGCCATTAACGTCCTCGGGCCCAATAGCTTGGGCGTGCTAAATCCCGACCATCACTTAAATGCCGCTTTCGGCCCACCCTTACCGCCGTCCGGTCCGGTTTGGTTAATTTCCCAGTCGGGTGCCTTAATTACCAGCGTCTTTGACTGGGCTAAGGCCACCGGAGTCGGCTTTACTGCCGCCTTTTCCTTAGGCAATCGCGTCGACGTCAACGAGAATCACCTCCTGAGCTTAGCTGCCCGCGACCACCGGACTCGAGTTATTGCCGTTTATTTGGAGTCTTTGTCCCAACCCACCACCTTTTTTGCCCAGGCCTCAACTATCACCCCGCATAAACCGATTATTCTCCTCAAGGGGGGTCAATCACCCCAAGGCTATCAAGCCTCGGCTTCCCATACCGCCGCTTTAGCCTCTAATCCGGTCCTCCTTCAAGCTTTCGCTCAACAGACTCAGGTGATCTTGGCCGATACCATCGAAACCTGGTTAAGTGGTATCCATTTAGCCACTCTTTACCCCAAAATTAAGGGTCTGAACTTGGGACTGGTCACTAATGCTGGTGGTCCAGCCGTGGTCGCTGCCGACCACGCTGCCACCCAGCATTTGTCATTACCGTCTTTTTCCAGTCAAACTGTTCGTCGGCTGCACCGCTTGGGTGTGACTGTGGTTCATAATCCCCTGGACGTTTTGGGTGATGCTCCTCCGTCTTTAATTGCTGAAGCCACCAAAATTGGTTTAGCCGATCCCGCCATTGACCAACTCTTAACCATCATCACTCCGCAAACCATGACTCAACCGATACGCACCGCTCGGCTGTTAAGTCAACTTAAAGTTAAAAAACCGTTCCTAGTGAGTTTTATGGGTGGTACTCAAATGGCTGGCGCCATCAGTCTCTGCCGCCGCCAAAAATTACCCCATTTTGACTACCCCCACGATGCCCTTAAGGCATTGTCGGTTCTAGCCCATTATCACCAAGGCCGATCGCTCACCCTGCCCTTTCCCTCACCTCATGGGTCCCACTTAAGCCCAGCCAAACGCCCCCCCTTGCCTCATGAACCGGCCGCGCTCAACCTGGAAACCGCCTTTTCCCTCCTTCAAGCCTATGGTTTTATTCTCCCCAAATATCGGCTTATCGACCATCTTGAGGCCCTACCTGAAACCTTAAATCTGGTCGGTCGACCGGCGGTCATGAAGAGTGCCGCCCTGGCTCTAGCTCATAAGCGGGCGGTGGGGGCCATCGCTTTAGATTTAATGACAACCTCTCACGCCCGCCAAGCTTTTCGCCGCTTAAGTAAATTTCACCCTCAAGTCTTAGTCCAGCAAACCATTCATGCCCCCTTGGAGTTACTCTTGGGTGCTCGTCGTGATCCCGATTTTGGTCCTTTTGTCGTTGTCGGTTTGGGTGGTTCCTATGCCAATCAGTTCCCCAACCGTACCTACCTTTTTAGCCCGGTGTCCGTCATGGCCGTCAGGCGCATTTTGGCTTCGTCCGCGCTCATGCCTTTTTTTCGTCAAGCCCACTTAAATCTTAACCATTTAGTCCAGGCTATCCTCAAACTCCAAACCTTGCTCCTGGATTACCCCGCCATTGCCGACTTGGAAATCAATCCCCTGATGGGGACACCGGCTAAATTATATGCTGTCGATGTTAAATTAAATTTAACCTTGTCTGAGGCTGTTTAACTTGGATACAATAAAGGCTATGTCTCAATCGACCCTCAATTGGAAAATCGTCGGTGCTGCCGGTGAGGGGATTAAATCGACCGGGATGATGTTTTCCAAAACCTTACTTCGGTCCGGTTTTTACGCTTTTGATTATACCGAATACCCGTCTTTGATTCGCGGCGGTCATAATACTTATCAAGTCTATGCCTCCGGCCAACCGGTTTACTCTCAAGTCTTACCCCTCGACTTGTTTATCTCCCTTAACCCTGACGGTCTCAAGTTGCATACCGAGGAATTAACGCCGACTTCAGTCACTCTCTTTGATGGAGTTGATTTAAAGCTGGACCCAAGGGACCTGAAACTACCCGGTCAAGTTTTTTCGGTGCCTTTGACTCAATTAGCCCGGGATGGCGGCGGCGAACGGGTCATGGCCAACAATGTCGCCTTGGGTATCTCGCTCCAATTGCTTCACTTAGATTTAACCATTTTAAACCAAGTCATTGCCGACACTTTCGCTGGTAAAAACCAGGCGGTGGTCAGCCTCAATCAAAAAGCCGCCGCTTTAGGCTACCAATACGCCGCCGAGCATTTATCGCCTTTAGCCATCAACTTAATCAAAGCCCCTCAGCCACCGCGTCATAGCCTCACCGGCAACGAAGCCATCGCCTTAGGCTTAATTGCCGGCGGTCTTAAAGCCTATTTGGCCTATCCCATGACTCCCTCGTCTTCGATTCTGCATAGCCTGGCCGACTGGCAGGCCAAAGCCAATCTCTTGGTTAAACACGCTGAAGACGAAATTGGAGTTATCAATATGGCCTTGGGTATGAGTTACGCTGGCATTCGGGCCGCCGTCGGTACTTCCGGTGGGGGTTTCTGCTACATGACGGAAGCCTTGGGTTTGGCCGGCATCGCCGAACTCCCCCTGGTTATTATTGAAGCCCAACGTCCCGGGCCAGCCTTGGGTATGCCCACCTGGACCGCTCAAGCCGACCTCTTGTTCGCCATTAACGCCGCTCAGGATGAATTTCCCCGGATCGTTTTAGCTCCCGGAGACGTCACTGAAGCCTTTACCTTGGCTAAGCTCAGCTTAACCTTGGCCGAAGAATATCAGCTGCCGGTCATTCTCCTCTCTGACAAACATTTGTCCGAAAGCGCTATGTGGGCTACCCTCCCGGCTGGCCCCTTTTCTCACCCTCAAACTTCAATCGATCACCAACCGCAACTATCAGATCAGGGCTTTTTCCCTCGCTACCAACCCACACCGACTGGGATCTCTCTCAGAACTATTCCGGGGATACCCCACGGTCAATACCTGGCTAACTCCTATGAACACGATCAACATGGCCTGGCCACTGAAACCGCCGCTGTCCGTCAAGTTCAAATGCACAAACGCCAAACTAAACTCAATCAGATTCTGTCTCACCTGCCCCAGCAGTTTTACGACGGCTCGGAACACCCACAGCTGACGCTCATCGGTTTCGGTTCCACCAAAACTGTCCTTCAAGCCGCCGCCCAAACTTTAAAGACCAAAGGCCATGACGTGGCCGTCTTCAATCTCTCTTGGCTCTGGCCATTCCCCAGTGATCAGGTCAACCAAGTCTTTAGCCAAAGTCAAAATACTCTCATCTTTGAAGGTAACTACACTCAGCAACTGGCTCGCCTTATCCGTCAGCAAACCGGCCTTAAGCCCACTCATCAAGTATCAAAATATGACGGCCGTCCCTTTTACCCGCATGAAGTGGTCCAAGCCGCCGAGGAGTTACTCTCATGACTGATAACCTTTTCAACGATCCCCAGTCCTTAAATACCCTTTATCGGCCGACTTGGTGCCCTGGTTGTGGCAATTTTTCGATCTGGTCCTCAATCAAATCGGCACTCACCCAACTCGGCTTACCCCCGGAGCAGTTAGTCATCGTTTACGACGTTGGCTGTTCCGGTAATATGGCCGATTTCCTTAAAGTCTACGGCTTTCATGCTCTTCATGGTCGGGCAATCCCGCCAGCTGTCGGCATCAAATTAGCTAACTCTGACCTTAAAGTTTTGGTGGTTATTGGTGACGGTGGCGGTTATGGCGAAGGCTTGACTCACTTTTTGAATGAAATGCGCGGTAATCACGATATTACCGTCTTGGTCCATAATAACCACCGCTACTCCTTGACTACCGGCCAGATGAGTCCGACCACTCCCAAAGGCACACCCACCAAATCCACTCCTTTTGGTGCTATTGAACAGTCACTTAATCCGGTGGCTTTGGCTTTGGTCAACCATGCTACTTTTATCGCCCGGGAATTCGCCGTCAACGCGGCCGCTTTAACCGCCCGTTTGGTCGAAGCTATCAACCATCCCGGTTTTGCCGTCATCGATGTTTTGCAACCGTGCTTAGTCTTTAATCCCCAAATGGACACTCGTTGGTATCTGGACCATTTGGTGGCTTTAACCGATGAGGCTCACGATCCCCATAATCGCTCCCTAGCCTTAACTCAAGCCTTACGTCCCGACAAAATTGCCGTCGGTCTGTTCTGGCAAGACTCGCAACCCCAAGCCTATCACCAGGAAGACATCACTTTAAAAAATGGGCCCTTAGTCAGACACAGCCTCGACCATATCGACCTGACCCCTTTGTTGGTTCCCTTTGCTTAAAACTTGGTGATTGCCTATGTTTAATTTTCTCCTGCATTTGGACCAACACCTTTATGCCCTCACCACCGCTTATGGTGGCTTAACTTACCTGATTCTCTTCCTCATTATCTTTGCCGAAACTGGACTAGTTTTCTTTCCTTTCTTACCCGGTGATTCACTCCTGTTTGCCGCCGGCGCCGTGGCTGCCTTAGGTGGTCTTAACCTTTTTGTCCTCCTGGTGGTGCTGACTTCGGCCGCCGTCCTAGGGGATACGGTTAATTATTGGATTGGCCATTATTTTGGCGAGCGCCTGATCCAACACCGTCGTTCCCCCCTTAAACCAGAGTCATTAGCCAAAACCCATCGTTTCTTTCAAAAACACGGCCAGAAAACTATCATCTTGGCTCGTTTTGTCCCGTTGGTCCGGACTTTCGCTCCCTTTATCGCCGGCCTCGGTACCATGGACTACCGCCCCTTTTTGATTTATAACCTGATTGGTGGCGTCGCTTGGGTTAGCCTGTTTACCTTAACCGGTTACTTTTTTGGCAACCTGGCCATCGTTAAAAGTAATTTCTCCCTGATTATAATCACCATCATTTTCATTTCCCTGCTGCCTATGGCCTACGAAGCCTGGCGGTCTCGTTTTAGTTAACGTATTTTCTGACCACTCCCACTACTCGACCCTGAATTCTCACTCGGGTAGCAAAGATCGGCGCCATGGCTGAATTGGCCGGTTCCAAGCGGACGCGGGTGGCTTCCTTAAAAAAGCGCTTCAACGTTGCCAAACCATTATCCAGTAAAGCCACCACAATATCGCCATTATTCACCTGACTCTGCTCCTCCACCACCACGTAGTCACCGTCTAAGATGCCTTCTTCAATCATGGAATCACCTTTGACCTGTAACACGTAAGATCGTTTCTGGCCACTGATCATTGCTGGTGAGACTTGAAACGTAGCGTTGGGATCGGTATGGGGTTCGATCGGCTGACCGGCCGCAATAAACCCTAACACTGGCAAAGTAATCCCGGCTAAACTCCGATCCAAGCTGTCATCGGTAATTTCCAACCCCCGGACTGAGCCTTCATACTTTTTAATCACCCCTTTGCGGTCCAAGGCCTGTAAGTGTTCGTGGACGGTGGCCAAACTGGAGACACCGATGGCATCGGCAATTTCCTGTAGAGTAGGGGAGTAACCGTTTTTCTGGATGTACTGGGTAATAAATTCAACAATTTGACGCTGACGTCTATATAAGGTGACTGGCATAATCCTCCTGTTTCGATAATACTTCGCCCGAAATAAACCCGTCAACTAGCACATTCTGGATCAAGTATAATTAGGCCATGCCCCTCAAACTCAAAGCCCCCTTTTCTCCCCAGGGCGACCAACCTCAAGCCATCGACCAACTCAGCCGCTGGATCTTGAAAGGGCAGCCCCAGCAAACGCTGTTGGGGGTCACTGGCTCTGGCAAGACCTTTACTCTGGCTAACGTCATTGCCAGGGTTCAACGGCAAACTTTGGTCATTTCCCATAACAAAACCTTAGCCGCTCAACTCTATCAAGAATTTAGAGACTTTTTTCCCGATAACGCCGTCTCTTATTTCGTCTCCTACTATGATTATTACCAACCGGAGTCTTACCTGCCGGCCACTGATACCTATATCGAAAAAGAGACTGACATTAACGATGAAATCGATAAATTACGCCTCTCAGCCACGGCCAATCTCCTCTCTCGACCTGACGTCATCGTCGTCGCCAGTGTTTCTTGTCTCTATAACTTAGGTTCACCTTTAAATTATAGTCAAAATTTTTTAGAATTAGTCCCTGGCCAGTTGATTGACCGCACCACCGTCGTCAACCGTTTAGTCGACATGCAATACCGCCGCTCCGATTATGATTTAAAACGAGGTACCTTCCGTCAGTTAGGCGACCAATTAACCGTCTGGCCGGCCCATCAATCTCAGGCTTTAAAATTAACCTTCCTTGATGATCAATTGGAAACGATTACTCCGATCGATCCCTTGACCGCCGCCCGCATTACCCCCGCTAGTCCCACTCCGGGCAACCTCCGCTTTGTCATTTTTCCGGCCAAACACTATCAGACTTCCGCCGCTGATCATCCGGCTGTATTCCGGCAAATTAGACAAGATTTGGCCGACCGCTTACGAGCTCTCAAAGCTCAAGGCCAAACCCTCGCCGCCTACCGCTTAAGCCAACGGGTTAAGTATGACCTGGACATGATGGCCGAGTTGGGCTATGTCAATGGGATTGAAAACTATTCCCGTTACTTTGATGGTCGCCGCCCCGGTCAACCACCATCTACTCTTCTTGACTACTTTGCCCTCAACCAGAAACGCTTTTACTCCGTCGATGAACCTTACCTCACTCTTATTGATGAATCACACATCACCCTGCCGCAAATCCGCAGTATGGCAGCCGGTGATCGTGCCCGGAAGCAGACCTTAATCGATTTCGGTTTTCGCTTGCCTTCGGCTCTGGACAACCGACCCTTAACTTATGCCGAATTCAGTCAACGCACCCCCCAGCTTATTTACGCCTCGGCTACTCCCGCCCCGGTGGAACTTAACCTGTCCCAGGGCTATATTGCCGAACAATTATTGCGCCCGACCGGTTTAATCGATCCCGACATTGAAGTTCGACCCTCGGCCGGTCAAATCGCCAATTTAGTCTCTGAAATCCTCCGCCAATGCTGCCGGGGCGAACGGGTGTTAGTGGCCACCTTAACCAAGCGCCAAGCCGAAGCCTTGGCTGAATATCTCAACCAGCCAGATCATTTCCAGGATGCCACCCGATTACCCAAAGTCAATTATTTACACGCCGACATCGCTACCCTAGATCGGCAGGAAATCCTGGATGACCTGCGCCATGGCACTTACGATGTCATCGTTGGCATTAACCTCTTACGCGAAGGCCTCGATCTTCCCGAAGTTTCTCTAGTCGCCATTCTCGATGCCGATAAAGAGGGCTTTTTGCGCTCAACCACCTCTTTAATCCAAATGATGGGTCGGGCTGCCCGCCACCAACATGGTCACGTGATCATGTATGCCGATCACCAAACCGCCTCGATCTCCCAAGCCATTGCCGAAGTCAACCGCCGCCGCCGTTATCAGAAAGCCTATAATAAGAAACACCACCTCCAGCCTCGGGGTATCGCCAAACCCATTCGTCGCCGGCTTCTCAAACGACCGGTGGTCACTCCCACTCTCCCTCAAGAGTTACAGTCCTATGGTTGGACCAGCCTCAAGGACATCGAGCCGGACCAACTCACTCCCCAAGATCGCCGCCAGCTAACTAGTCGTTTTAAAAAACTGATGAATCAAGCTGCTCGCGACTGGCAGTTTGAACAGGCGGCTCGCTACCGGGATCTGATCCACCAATTAACCCCAACCGCGACTTAAGCCTTGCCTATTCGCTTTTCCTTCGTGTATGATTAAGGGTCCTTATGTCCCCAACTTCTGTCAGTCCCTTAACTCATCTCCTGATTCGGGGGGCTAAACAACATAACCTAAAAAACGTTAGCCTCAACTTACCCAAAAATCAGTTGGTGGTTTTTACCGGTTTGTCCGGATCGGGTAAAAGTTCGTTGGCTTTCGATACAATTTATGCCGAGGGACAACGTCGTTACGTTGAAAGTTTATCCAGTTATGCCCGTCAATTCTTAGGTATTATGCCTAAACCTGAAGTCGAGTCCATCGACGGTTTGGCTCCGGCCATTTCCATTGATCAAAAAACGACTTCGCATAATCCCCGGTCGACCGTTGGCACCATTACCGAGATCTACGACTATCTCAGGTTGCTTTACGCTCGTATTGGCCAAGCTCACTGCCCCCGCTGCCTTAAGGCCTTAACCCCTCAAACCACCGACCAAATTACCACCGCTATCACTCAGCTGATCGTTGCTTCAGCCACCACCGCCGTTCCCAGCCGCTGGCTAATTTTAAGCCCGGTTATCCGCGACCAACCCGGTGACTTTAACCACTTGTTTACCAGTTTACACCGTCAAGGTTATCAACATTTGCGACTGGATGGTCGCCTCCATTCCCTGGACCAGGATCTCCTCTTGCTTAAAACCAACCGCCATACTATTGAAGTCGTCCTTGATCGCCTGACTTATAGTCCCAAAGTTAAACCGGCCTCCGCCACCTTGACCGCCCGCTTAAGCCAAGTGGTTGAGTCGGCCTTAAGCTTATCTCAAGGCTATATTATCGCTGCTCAAGTCCACGACCCGGCTCTCACCTTCCCAGCGGATCCGCACCAATATACCGATCACCTCTATAGCCAACTCTTAACCTGCCCCGATTGTCGTTTAGATTTTCCCGAACTCGAACCGGCCCTCTTTTCCTTTAATACGCCACAAGGAGCTTGCCCGACTTGTCATGGTCTAGGTACTCTCTTAAAAATTGATCCGCAAAAATTAATTGCTCCGGAATTAACTTTGACTGAAGGTGCCTTGATCCCCCTGGCTAGGGCTCTCACTTCGGATTCTTGGTATGCCCGTAAATTACAGGTGGTGACCACCGCTTCTGACCAGGTTTCGACTAGTCCCTTCTTGGAGTTGCCTCAACCCTTGCGTCAGGAAATTCTTTATGGTTCCCGCCGTTGGTATCGGGTGTCCGGCTCCAGCCGCTCCGGCCGAAACTTAAGTTACACCTTCCAGTGGGAAGGAGTGGTTAACGAACTGGAGCGACGCTACCGGGAAACTAAATCCGACTTTATTCGGGCGGAAATTGGCCGGTTTATGACCAAACACACCTGTCCCACCTGTCAGGGTGCCCGGCTCAAACCCGAAAGCCTCCTGGTCACGATCAACCATTTAAATTTGCATCAGCTCACCAGTTTATCCTTAGCTGAAGCCTTGACCTTTTTTAAAACTCTTGATCACCAATTAACTTCCCCGACTGCCACCCAATTTACCCCCGCCCAAAAAGCCGTCAGTCTTAATGTCGCTCAAGCCATTTTAAAGCGCTGTCAATTTTTACTCGCCGTTGGTTTAGACTACTTAACTTTAAACCGGGAGGCGGCCAGTTTAGCCGGCGGTGAAGCCCAACGGATCCGCCTGGCTTCCCAAATCGGCTCCGGTCTCACTGGCGTCCTTTATGTCATGGACGAACCCACCATCGGTCTCCACCCCCGCGACAATCACCGTTTGATTCAAACTCTCCTTAAGCTTCGTGATTTAGGCAATACCTTAATTGTCGTCGAACACGATCGGGAAATTATGAAGGCGGCTGATTATCTGGTGGACTTTGGCCCGAAAGCCGGCGATCACGGTGGCCAGATTGTGGCTCAAGGCACTTTAAATGATCTAAAAGAGCAACCGCTCTCTCTTACCGGCCAATATCTCTCCCAACGTCGCCAAATCTCTCCGAGTCGTCTTAAAACCGCCGCTGCCCATCTCAAGCACCGTTTAACTTTACCTTTAATAGTCGCTCCTTCCCCGGCCGCCACTTTAACCTTAACCGGGGCAACCCAAAATAACCTTAAACAATTAACCGTTGCCTTTCCCCTGGGTCAATTAATTGCCGTTTCTGGCGTCTCCGGTTCCGGTAAAAGTTCCCTGATTCACGATACCCTTTATCCAGCCTTAAAACAGGCATTGACCGCTACTCCTATTGAAACACCCAATTTCACCCATCTCGAAGGCTTCGAATCGATTACCAAAGTCGCTTTAATTGATCAAAGCCCGATTGGTCGGACCCCAAGGAGTAATCCGGTCACCTACACCAAAGCTTTTGACCATATTCGCCAACTCTTTACCCAAACCCGAACCGCCCGCACCAAAGGCTTTAAAGCCGGTCGGTTTAGTTTTAATGTCAAGGGCGGTCGCTGCGAAGCTTGTCAGGGTGGGGGAGTCATTAAAATCACTATGCAATTTCTGCCTGACATTTATGTCACTTGCGATAGTTGTCACGGGCTACGATACAATCGGGACACTCTGGCCGTTTTGTACCGCGGTCTCTCCATTGCCGAGGTCCTCAATCTCTCCGTCGACCAAGCCTTAAACCATTTCTCCGCCCACCCTAAGTTAGTTCATATTCTTGCCACCCTTCAGGCGGTTGGCCTCGGTTATCTTAAGCTGGGTCAAACCGCCCCTACCCTTTCCGGTGGCGAAGCTCAACGGGTCAAATTATCCCGTGAGCTCAGCCAGACCAGTGCCGGTCACACTGTTTATCTCCTGGACGAACCCACCACCGGTCTGCACTTTGAGGATGTCTTTAATTTAATGGTGATTCTCAAGGAGTTGGTCTCCGCCAATAATACCGTCATCATCATTGAACATAACCTGGACGTTTTGGCCAACGCCGATTGGCTGATTGATTTAGGCCCGGAAGGTGGTGCTGGTGGTGGTCGGCTGATCGCGGCTGGTCCGCCGGCCGTGATTTCTAAGGATCCCCAATCTTACACCGGTCGCTTCTTACACCACCGACCTATACAAGACCCTTAAGCTTTGATAAGTTAAGGACATGCTTCGTCTCATCTTGGTTGTTCCGGTTTTATTTACCTTTTGTCTATGGATCAGTCCTCAGTCAATTTTGGCCCAAACCGCTTTCCAAAGCCGGGTTAAAACTACCTATACCGTTGACTTAACTGGTCTGACTCAAGTTCATCAAATTTATACCATCACCAATCTCACCGCTTCGGCCTATGCCGCCCACTATTCTCTGGATATTGCTTCCCCCACCGTTAACCGCCCAGAGGCTTATTCCCTAAGCGGCGAGGCCATTGTCATCGAAGCCCTGAACCAACCGTCCGGCACCAGCCTTACCCTCACCTTCCCGGAAAAAACTGTCGGCAAAGGTAAAGAATTGACCTTTAGCTTAACCTATTTCGATCCCTCTTTGTCTCAAAAAATTGGTTCCGCTTTACATCTGACTCTGCCCGGTTTTACCCCGGACTCGGCCGTCCAAGTCGACACCACTACCCTCATGATCCCCTTAGAATTCGGGGCTCCCGTCAGCCTCAGCCCTGATCCGGATCAAGTCCAAAGTGACCCGGCCTATACCAAATTAATTTATTTTTCTACCGACCGGCTGGCGGCTGGACTCAAGGCTCTTTTTGGCGACAAACAAACCTACCAGGTTGCTTTAAATTATCAGCTCATCAATGCCACCATTACCCCAGTCGATACCCAAATCACCCTGCCGCCGGATACCCCTAACCAACGGGTTTATCTGGAACATTTAACTCCAGACCCGGTCGCCCTCCACGCCGATGCCGACGGTAACTGGTTAGCTACTTATCACTTAGACCCCAGAGCCGAACTATTGGTCGATTATCTCAGCACCGTCGTTATCTACGGCTCGGTCCAACCTGACCCTCACCCCCGACCGGCTGGCCAGGCTTATCTGGCCTCCGACCGCTTCTGGCCAGTCGATGATCCTAAACTGCTTGAGTTGGCTAATCACTTACAGACTCCGACCGCCATCTACCAATACTTGGTCACTCAACCTCAGGCTGCCGACTCAAACTTAGCCAAACTCGTCAAACGCTCCGGGTCGGCTCCGGTTTCCGCCCAAAGCGATCTTACTTCCCTGGACTATGCCGACGCTTTTATCACTCTGGCTCGGGCGGCCGGCATCCCTGCCCGGCTGCATCGCGGTTACGGCATCTTGACTCAGCCACTGACCCCATCTCAAGCCGGCCTTGGTCCGGCTTTCCATGCTTGGGCTGATTATTATGATCAGGTCACCGCCCAGTGGCGTCCGGTTGACCCTACCTGGGGTCAGACCGCCGCTGCCGCCTACTTTAATCAATTAGATCTAAATCACCTCACTTTAAGACTTCATGGCGTCAATCCTGAACCGTCTTACCTCAATCAGATTCCTGGACCGGATCCAGCTTTAACGGACATTAACGTTTCCGTCACCGAGCGCTACCCCCCCAAGACCACTCACTTAACCACCGCGGTCACCCTGCCGTTAACTACTCGCCTCGGCTTAACTCATTGGCTGACTTTGACCTTGGTTAATGCCTCCAATTACACTTTATATGACATTCCTTTAACCGTCTCGGTCTCGAACCGGGACTTAGTTCACCCACCCTCTCAGACTTTACCCGCGCTCATTCCTTCTCAAACCGCCAACCTTAAGTTACAATTCAAACCCAGCTGGCCTCAACCAACATCAATCATCATGGTCAACGCTTATGGCCAAACCGACACCCACCTTCTCCACTACTATACCCGCTATGTCAGCTCCGGCCTTCTCCTGGGAGGCGCCGTTATCCTGGCCGGTCTCGCCTTCAGCCTTGCCCGACCGGCCTGGCGTTTATTGTTTCCTCGATCATCACCGCCGTCCACTCTACCTCGGCAAAGCCAAAAACCTCCGTCAACGTCTCAGTAATTATCGGGTGCTTCCCGGGCTACTTTCCAAAACCAGGGCCATGCTCACTCAAGCCACCAGTTTGCGCTTGCTTTGTCTTTCGTCCGAATTAGCCGCCTTACTGGTTGAAGCCCAGTTAGTCAAGCACTACCAACCACCCTACAACCAACAACTCAAAGATGATAAATCACCCCTCTACCTCTGTGTCACGGCCGAAACTTACCCTCGGTTGTTAACTTTACGCCGCCCTCAGCTACCGCTTTATCCCAACAGTCAGCTTTTTGGTCCGTTTTTGTCCGCCACCGAATTAAAACGCCTTCTCACTCAAGCTCGAGCGGTTTTTCCCTATTGCCAGCTTAGCCCCCGGCAAAAACAATTAAACCGCCCCTGTTTTTATACCCACCTCAACTTATGCCCCGGTGCTTGTTGTGGCCGGATTACGCCAGCCGCCTATGGCCGCCTGATCCGGCAACTCTTAAATTTTCTTCAGGGTAACCCGTCCCAGACTCAACGTTACTTGACTCGGGCACTTCATCACGCTATCAAGTCATTAGACTTTGAAACCGCCCAAACCTTA
Organism: Microgenomates group bacterium RBG_16_45_19; assembly: GCA_001803415.1. Lineage (GTDB taxonomy): Bacteria > Patescibacteriota > Microgenomatia > UBA1400 > RBG-16-45-19 > RBG-16-45-19. The sequence continues at coordinate 61,798 of MHDC01000040.1, forward strand.
AAAAAACGCCTCGAACGTCTCCTTTCCTTTGAAACCTCCTGGCACTTGTCCCGGGTTACCTCTCTGCCGGTTTTCGATCGGGAACTTAGTCGTCATCAACTGCAAAACATACCCCCCCTGCTCCACCAAGCCGGTTTAACCATTAGCCTTAAACAACTTGAGCGCTTGGAAATGTATGACGTCGCCCACCTGCAGGGTCAAGCCGCTACCGGTGCCATGGTGGTGGCTCTTTCCGGCCAGTTATCTCCTCAAGCCTACCGTCACTTTACCCTTAAAGGTCCGGTCACTCAAAACGATCCTTTAATGCTGTCAGAAATTTTGCAGCGACGCTTTCGTCACCATGATTGGCCAACTCCAGGTTTAGTCATCGTCGATGGTGGTCATCATCAGCTGACCGCCGTCGCCCCCCTGCTGCCGCCTGGCGTGGCTCTGATCGGCTTAGCCAAACACCCTGATCATTTAGTCGTTCTTAAGCCCACCGGCAGCCGTCGTCTGACTTTAATTCCGGGTACCCCCGCCGCTAATCTGCTCCTTACCCTCCGTGATGAAGCCCACCGCTTCGCCCGCCGGCTCCACCACCACCACACCCGCCTGGTCTAAAGTCCCACTATGCCTATATAAATTTAAAAATTCTCACCAGAGGGTAATCAAGCTTAAATCATTTTGAGGTACTCATCTTGAATCAGGTCGTCATAGAACAGATGTAATTTTGTTAAGGCACTTCTTTTGCGTTGGTCTAATTGATTGCCAGTCCACCTATATTTTCTCTTGAGCTCAGCATCCAATTGGGTAATTTCTACTCCCCTAAGTAAACCTATATTGATAAACTTCATTATCTCCCGTTCCTCAGGTGTCAGTGTCGCTAACGATTCGTACCAAGCTACTTGCTGACCCCCTCCAAGAGCTAATTGTCTATTGGCCGCTTCCAGCGCCATTTGCAGCTCTCGAATCTGATTTTCATAGTCGTGTGGTGCTCGCGGAATGTTATAAGTATGGTCTTCTCTTTCGGACGGAGGTTGGATTGACCTTAACTTTGTGGGTAAATTGTTTTCTTCTTCAATCTCTTCAGGATGGGCTTCTTCATTAGGTATTTGAAAGACGTCGTCTCTGCCCGCCTCCTCCTCAACGGTCTTAATTGGAGCTAAATCATCCAAATACGAAGTCAATAGTTCAGCCTCATTTAACCCGCCTTCTGAAGCAACTTCATCGATTACTAAAGATGGCTTTGGTTGATAGCTCATCTTTCCCTTAACATAGACAACTTTACCTCCTAAAATTCCCGACAATATGTCGAGGTCGCAGGGATTGCTTATCAATAGATCAATTAATTCACTATTCCCCTCAATTATTGCTAAAGCTTGGGAAACAACCCTCACCTGATCAGTATTTAAATTATGCTTTTTGATAATCGAGACCATAAGTTGCTGTAATCGAAAATTATTGGGCAATTCTTCAACCATGGCAAAAAACTTAACTGGGTTAAATACCCCGTCGCCAATGTGACCTCCACCCTGAGAAGTACGGACTTGCCCGATAATTTCAGAAAAGGAATTTTCCGCGCACCGAATTTGTTGATAAAGCGACCCCACATCACTGTTCCACAGCATAGCTTTCTGTTTTGCCCATTGGATGGTTGCTTGGGATGTCTCTGGAGTTAGACCTAAGTTTTTACCCGGTTGTTTGGTTGAAGATGAAGTAACGGCTAAATTTAAGATTTGTGACAACTGCAATCCTTGTTGACTCCATGGAGATACCTGGTATGAACGGAACATGAAAGTAATCATGCGCGGGAATTTAACCGCCTTTGCCGACCGGGCAGCCGCTCGAACACGTTCATCAAATAATTCTTCATCAGTCATCCCAAAAGCTAATCTGGCTTCGATAAATTGCGCGCCGATTTGCCGCAGCGCATCGGTTCGGTGATAGCCGTCCACAATATCAAAGACAATAAGCCCACCAACATTACGTGGTCGAACCCAAATATTTACCTATTGTCCTGTAGACAGTTGATCCTTCAGAATATCCCGGTGATCTTCATCCACAATGCTGTCTTCAGAAACAATGTCTTTTATCGGAATATCCCTGACTGAATGATCAATCAGGGCACCTTTTTGGCCCAGAAACAGTAATTGCCAATCTGTGGCCGTATTTAAATCAAAGTTTTGATTATCATGAATTACCACCACGTTTGCAGTCGTTTGGCCACACAGCTTGAGGGCAAAAACAATAGCTGGTTTTTGTAGCAACTCTAAATGTAGAGCTTGGCTGTCGTCATTAACTTCCTTGACGACCAGCGCATGAGGAACAAATATACCGTTATTAATTGTTTGTGCCAGCTGCTTAATCATGGCCTGGTCATATTCCTTGGGGAATCTTTGTTTAAGCTGCTGCGTCATTAACAGACAATCGATCGGCACCTTTTCAACTGTCAAACTGAGCCCTTCCCGCTCTGAAAGGTACTCTGACACGCTCTCGTTTTGTTCAAGCTCTAACATAATCACCATTCAGGCAAGCATGGGTAAAATAAGCATATATCGTAATATATGAATCAAATCAGAACAATCAGTAACTTAACCATACTAGATATTATCACAACACTATCTGGAGAGAGTTATTGGAAAAAAGCAAGAAAGTTCGTGTTAGCGTTGAATAGGGTATCAGTTAGAATACGAGCCTGTCTGGAAATAGTTGCTTTGTGGTTTGATCTAATCCCGAGGTGAATTGATCACAGTCCTCCCGGGGTGAAAAGCAAAATTTGGACGGAACATTAGAGACCCGTTATACTAAACTGGTGAAACCTTTCCTCAAGCAAATTCTCATTACCCTCTTGGCTTTATGGTTGGTGGCCTCCCTGACTCAAAGCCTGGTGGCCGAGCCACCCTTCCCCACCTTACCCATCGCCGCTTTCTGGTTAACTATATTCCACACCCTGGTCAAACCCTTTCTTAAAATCCTCATTTTACCTTTAAACGTGGTCACTCTCGGTCTGATTGGCTGGCTGGTCAACCTCGGCCTGCTTTACCTGGTCACGCTCTTAGTCCCCGGTTTGGCTCTCGTCCCCTTCAATCTGACTCTGGGTGAGCTTTCCCTCTATTTTTCACCTTTGATAGCTGCTTTTCTGACTGCCTTACTCATTGAGCTCACCCGCCGCTTTTTTCACTGGCTTTTGACTTAAGCCATTAGCCCCATATGATACAATCTATCCATGTGGCTTAATTTTATCCAAATGGGTCTCGGTCTCTTGATTATCGTCCTGGTCATGCTTCAAAGCCAGGGTGGCGGTTTGGGGACCACTTTTGGTGGTTTGGCCACCTACCATACCAAACGTGGTTTAGAAAAAGGCATGTTTTTTACCACCATTGTCTGCGTCAGTCTATTCGGTTTGTTGTCTATTATTAGCTTGTGAAACTCCTCCGTCGCTGGTACTGGCTCAGTTCTGGTTTCTTAAAAAAATACCGTCTGGGTATATTTATCAGCCTGCTTATCGGCGTTAGCGCTTTCTTAGCCAGTTTACGCCTGGTACCGATCATGTCCTTTAAACCGACTTATCACCTCGGACGGGTGGCCCGTCTCCAGGTCAATCAACTTCCCTTGGACATACAGTATCTCCTAAGCACAGGTCTAACTAAAATCGAGGCCAACGGTCAAGTCTCATTATCGGCCGCTCAATCGATGGATGTCTCTCCCGACGGTAAGACTTACACTTTCACTTTGAAACCCGGTTTGACTTGGTCCGACGGCACCCTAGTCAACACGGCCGATTTGGAACTTAAACCCAGTGACGTGACGGTGGAAACGCCGACAGCCAGCACCATCATCTTCACCCTCAAGGAACCGTTCGCTCCCTTTCCCTCGGTGGTCAGTCAACCCTTACTTAAAAAAGTCACTACCGGTCGGCTCTGGCCTCGTTCCCGTCTTATCGGCCTCTATCAGCCCGTGATTACCGATATCCAAACCAAACAGTCATTTGTCGACCAAGTCCGCCTGGAATTCACCGACAAAACTTACGTCTATCACTTTTATCCCACCGAAGCTGATAGTCTCACCGCCTTCAAATTAGGCCAAGTTGATGCCATTACCTCTCTGACCAGACCCTATCTCACCGATTGGTCGTCGGTCGTTATCGATCAAACCCCTCAACCTAACCGTTACGTCGCCCTTTTTTTCAACACCGCCCGACCTGAGCTCCAGGATAAAACTGTCAGACAAATGCTCAATTACGCCACCCCCAAAGATTTCACCACCGAACGGGTGATCAGCCCCATTGCCAGATCCTCCTGGGTTTATAATCCACAAGTTAAACCCTATCCCTACCAACCTCAAACCGCTAAAGATTTACTCTCTAAATTGCAAACCAGTCAACCCGGATACCAGCCCCAATTCACTCTAACCACCACCCCGGCTTACGCCCAAACGGCTCAAGCCATCGCCGCCGCCTGGGCTGATATAGGTCTAGTAGTCGACCTAAAAATTGTCCCTTTTCCGGATCCGACCGATTACCAGATTATGCTTATCGGTCAACAAATTCCTGACGACCCTGATCAATACGCTCTCTGGCATTCCACTCAAGGTACCAATATCAGCCGCTATCAAAATCCCAAAATTGATAAACTCCTCGAAGACGGCCGCAAGGAACTCAATCCCCAAAAACGTCAAGAAATCTACCAAGAATTCCAACGCTTCCTGGTTGAAGACAGCCCGGCTGTTTTCCTCTATACCCTGCCTAACTTCAATCTCAGCCGCTCTGCCCCATCCCACCGTTTGCCCAGTTAAGGCATCAACCGTTTCAGGGCTTCATTCTCCGGCGCTAACAAGATCGCTCGACTGAGCCAAAAGCGGTCAGCCTCGATTTGACTCTCCTGAGATAGTTGGAGTTGATCTAAATATTGAGTTAGCGACGGTGGCGTGTAAGCGGCGTAAGTGTTGTGGGCTTGGTAGGCCCAATTTGCGATGGCTAACGACTCGGTCAAAGCCGTTCCTGTGGCCGTCGTTGGTGCCAGGGTCAAAGCCTGCTGCCGTAGTTGTTCGGCCGCTGCCGGGTAGCCTAACCTAGCCCAATAATAAGCCAGCTGGGCTAGAATCTCTGCCTGTTGAGCTCGGAAACCTTGCCACCACGGGTGTAACCGGTCTTGGCTGACGACTGCTGGTGTTTGATAACCAAATTTGGTTAACGGTTCGGGCATCGTCCGGCCGATTGCCAAGGTATAACCGTAGGGAGCCGCATAAAAAGGATTCCCTTCGACTCCTAAAAAGCTAAGTAGGGCCGCACTGGGATCATACAGAAAGATCGGTTGATTTAAGTCCGACCAAACCGACATGATTCGCTCTAAAGCTTCGGTCTCGGTCGTTAATTTGGCAAATGGCAGCTTAATCTGATTTGGTGGCAGCGCCGTCAACTCAAATCTTAACGGTCGCACCTGGATATCTGGCCTTAAACCCAAGACCAACTGTTGATAGAGTAGCGCAAATATCAAATCACCATCAACCAATAAATGACTATTCAAGGGTAGGGAATTAAGCACCGCTTGCGCCTGACCGGCCATCACCTCGGGTTGACTTAAGTGGCTCTGGTTTAACCGCCAACCGGACCACCCACTCATCATTAAACCGGCGACCAAACCCCACCCCAGCCAATTTTGTTTCAGTCTCAACAATTGATCCCAGCCCCAACTGGTCATCAACACTAGGGGCAGCGCGGCGGCATACTGCATTCGCCAGCGTAAGGCTAAGCCCCACCAATAAGCCACTTCGTTTGCCGCAGGCCAGGTAGGAAATCTAAGGTATAGGGCCACCGCCAAACCAGCCAGGCCAAAACTCACTCCCAACCACCAAAAGACTCGGCGTTCCCGTTTAAATAAACTGAATAAGCCCAATATCGCCAGCCCCAAACCTAAGCCATGGCTCTCTTGCATCCAACCTTTAGCCCAGACTACCGCCGACTGGGTTAACTGCCGACCATCAAACTTGTTGACATCCAGCTCAATGGCCGACCCTTGACTGGTATAACTTAAGCGACGATAAAACTTTAAGACCCCACTAACGCTTGGCTCCACCGGCCAGCTATAATCAGCCTCGTTTCTCGGCCAAATTCCATACAGACTAAACGATAAGCCAAACATTAACCCCAGGCCGATTAAAGCCCTGATCACCCATGGTTTTTGAGATAATCGCTTGGCTCGTGTCACTTGCCAGCCAAAGATCCAGCTCGGCAAGATCAAGGTCACCGTTAAGGGATGATAAAACAACGCCGCCCCCCCAAACATTCCCGCCCCCAAGCCATACCACCGCTGTTTATCCATCCGGGTCACCGCCTCCACTAAGCTCCACCAAGCTAAAAGACAGAAACTTTGGGCCAAAGGAAATACCTCCAAGACTCGCGCATTTAGCCAAGTAGTTTGCCATAAACCAAATCCTACCGCACTTAAACCGGCTGCGGCTAACCAGCGCTTTCGACCCCTTTTGCCAAAACGTGTCCCGATGGTGTAGCTTAACCCCATTACCAAGCCCACATTCAGGGCACTGATACCACTGTTAAACCGGTTGGCGGCTAAAGCCACTTGAGGTCCCTGAAATCCATGAAGCCAGGGATAAAGTAAACTGACCAGATAGGGATAACCGGGGGGGTGAGCCAAACCGCCAAAATAGGCGGCCATGGTTAAATCGTCCGAATCGGCATAATTCACCGGTCCTTTAAAGGCAAAATAACCATAAAGGCCAAAGAAGCCTAAGCCAATTACCAAGCCGACTAACCTTAATCCTTTCATCAGCCTCAATCAACCTTTAGTGGGTGGATAATCTGGGGTAAATCACCTAACGGGGTAAACAAGATTTCTTTAACATCAGTCCCCTCAATTAAACTGATGCTGGCGTTGAAAGCTGCTTGCTCACCCGGCTTTAACACTTGACTGTTATTCACCGATAAAGCGGCTTTCGGGACAATAATATCGCCGTCTTTCATGATCGACACCGCCAACAGAGTCGGCAAACCACTACTGACGGCTTTATTGGTCAAAGTGGCATCGACCATAAATTTTCTGGCTGTTGGTTCAGCTAAATTTATTGATAATCTGGGATAGCTCAAATCCAGCCTATACCCATCATAATCATACATACCCCCTTTGCCGTAATTAACCGCGGTTTCGTCGGGATTTACCGTGGGTTCTGGCTGTTCAGGACTCGGTTTGGCTAAATCAGTCTCTGACGCTTGTTCACCCAAGACCACTCCGGGCAGGGCTGATTGGGTTAACTGGGCTAAGATGGCTACCGCCTCTTCCGTCGGCGGCGTCGGTATCAACGAACCGGCTAATAATCGACTCAAGGCAAAAAAGCTGACCACCACCACTAATAACAGCACCACGCCGCTAAACAACAGTTCTTCCCTAAACTGTGACAAATCCGCCGTTTTCATTTTCGTTTAGCCCGGCTGTTTGAGCGCTTAAATATGGGCGCCACCCAATCAATCCGGTCTGTCTCCAACCTCAATTGTTCTTCCCATGGTACTTTGGCCAACCCCACAAACACCGGGTCGTTCATGACTGTCCCTGGAAGTTGTTTTTGCCAACGCTTCAAGTGCCATTCCACTCGCTCCAACATTAAACTCAAAGCCGCCAAGGTTCGCTCCAATCGTTTCCAGGCTTCGGCCGGTGGTTGATCAGCCGCGATCACCTTCAGGTAGGCGTTTAATTCCGCCTCACTCCTTAAGGCAAATCCTAGCCAACTCTCCAAATATAAGGGTAAATGGACGAGTTGCGCCCAACTGAGTCGGGCGGCCTGCTGCCGCTCGGCCGGTTGCTCGTCTAAACTCTGATACCATTTGAGCCAAAATCGCTGTCCCGGGCCGCTCTCCAGACTGCGTTTCAGTCTTTTGAGATGTTGCTCTAAGGTCTGCTGATATTGTTGGCGCAGCTGTTCACTGGCCGATAAACTTTTCTGCATCTTCATCCTTGGCTCTCAGGTTGTTACTATATAAATGTAGTTTACCGTGAATATGCGCTACTTAAAATGCTTTATCAGCCTTACTATACTCGTTCTGGTTTTTCTTGGCAAAACCACCCCGGCTTCGGCCCAAACTTTAACCTCTTTTACCTTTGACAATTTTGCCTCCGGCAGCAACAAAACTGCCGGTTTACCCTTCAACCTCACCATCACCGCCCGAGATGAAAATGGTGACGTTTTAACCACCTTCACCGAGACCACCAACCTGACTGACACCACCGGCACTATCTATCCCACCCAAACTCAAAACTTTACCGCTGGCATTTGGTCAGGTCAAGCCGCCATCTCCGAAGCTCAGAGTAATGTGGTCATTACCGTTAGCTCCGGTTCAGTCGATGACAACTCCGCCAGCTTTATTGTTGATCCCGATAGCCGGATCAAATTCTTGGCGGTTATTGCCGGCAACAACCAAACCGGTCAGGTTTATACCCAACTCTCCACCGCCTTTCAAGTCCGCTCCATCGACCCTTACGGCAATCCCTTGACCAATTTAGGGGTGAACTTCGCCATTACCAGTGCGCCGCCTAACGCCACCGGTCAAAGTTTAACTAATTACTCGACTACCACCAATAGCTCCGGTAACGCCACCACCCTCCTAACCCTGGGTCGTAAAACCGGAACTTATATCGTCTCGGCCGCTCTCACCACCGGTGTGGCTACCAGTGTCCCCTTCTTTGCCACGGCCACTGCCGGTCCGTTAATCTCTCTAGGCTTAAGCCCCGCGGTTGCCGTCGTTCCGGCTGGAGGCTACTTTCCTTTCACCGTCATTGGCTATGACAGCTTTAATAACCAAACCAGCGACCCCTCGGTCACTTGGTCGGTTCAAAACGGTGGCGGCACGATTGACAGTATCGGTGTCTTTTACGCTGGCTCTACCCTTGGCACCTACATGAACACAGTCAAAGTTCAAACTACTACCATCGGCACCACCGCTACCGTCGCCATCGTTTCGGCTGCGGGTGAAAGCGGTACTGCCACCTATAGCGGTGTGCCTCAACCGACACCCTTACCTACTTTAACCCCGGTCCCCACCCCAACTATGGGCCCCGGGGTGCTCTACGACGTTCAAGTCGATCCCTCAGTCATCTCCGCTCTCACTAACGCCCGCATTCCCATTATCGCCGAAGGTGTCGATATTTTTGGCAATCAGGTTACCGGTGTTAGTTACACCTTCCAGACCACCGGTGACTTAGGTACCATTGTCCAAACTGGTCCCACCACCGCCATTCTCCAAACTGGCCCCTCCGGCCTAGGTACCGTTACCGTCACCGCTCAACAAGGAGCCATCATTCGGACTGCCAATATTGCCGGCAGTATTGGTAACGGCTTGAATCGCCGTCTGGTCATCGAGGACATTCCCAGTCCCCAAAAAGTCGGCGTTCCCTTTACCATTTCCATTGCCGCCAAAGATACTCAAAACAACTTTGTCACCGATTATGACGGTCCGATTGTTTTGGCCGATACCACCGCCACCATCAACCCTTCGGTGGTCCAACCTAATCAAAACGGTATCTGGTATATTCAAGCAGTTATTAACCTCGCCAATCCGGAAGTCACCATCACCGCCGCCGGTGATGGCATGGTTGGTGTTTCCAATATCTTTGCGGTCGAGGGTGAGCCGGCTCAAATTCCCGGTTTGGCGGCTTTAGGTTATGGTGGGGGTGGCCTGGGGACTGTCCTTGGGGCTTCCATCTCAGCCCTCCTCGAAAAAATGCTTTTGACCGAGGACATCAATCGCTATGGGCTCTTTCGTTACCTTGGTGCCGGCTTTGCCGCTGGTTTGGGCATTTTAGGCGCTTCTATCGGTGGTGGTTTGATGGTTGCCCGGGGTTTAGAAGCCATCGGCCGCAACCCCTACGCTAAATCACGCCTCCAGCTCAATCTCTATGCCAGCGTCGCCGCTTTCGTCTTCGCCGCCACTTTGGCGGTTGTCGCCTGCTACCTCATCTTAGGTTAATCCGTTTGCCTTGCGTTCACCGCTTTAGCTTGCTACAGTAGAGACAGATTATCAGTCACTCTATCTGCCCATGGATTCTTGGATTGTTTATACTGGCCTAACCGTCGTTTACATCATTATTTTGATCATCTATTTCTTCCGTCGCTCCCGTTCTCATGAACGTGAACTCCACCAATTTCTCCAGGTGGCCGAAGATCAACTCAAACACCGCCAAGCCGAAATCAATCAGGATGCCAAACAAAAAATTTCCAAAGCTTATTCCCTAGTCAAACAGGTCCATGATATCGCCGCCGCTTTTGAAAAACAGGCTCAAACCGAATATGACCAAATCGTTGAGGATGCCAAAGTCGAAAGGCAAGAACTAATCGCCAAAACTAAAACTGACATTGCTGATCTGTTTAAACAGGCAGACCGGGAAATTGCCGAATATAAAGCCGCCCGTTTTAAAGAAGTCGAACGCAACCTGGTTAAGCTGGTGATGGCGGTGACTCAAAAGGCTTTAGGTAAAAGCCTGTCCACCTCTGACCACCGCCAACTGATCCTCAGCGCCCTGGATGAAGTCATTCAGAAACAAAGTCAAAGTCAATAATTTATGCCCGTTTCGCCGTCCAAACTGGCCCACCAATTTTTTGCCAGTCTTTACACCACTGCCGACGTCAAAGCCGTTTCCGATCAGCTCGAAGCCTTAAGTCAAAACCAGACTTTTAAGGTACACGCTCATCGCATCGTTACCGATAGTCAATTAACCGATAATCAAAAAGGGACTCAGCTGCTCTACCTGCTCCGCCAAATCGATCAGCCGTTGCTTTACGATTTTTTTTCTGACCTCATCAGTGCTCACCATATATGGCTGTTTCATCATGATAAAATCGACTATTTTGACAAATTCGTTCAGGCTTTTCAGCAAGTCATTGATACCTGCCCGGTTTTCTACTTAACCACCGCCACCCCGCTGCACCCTAGCGATTATCCCGCCCTGATCCAAAAAATCAAAACCGGTCTTGGTCTGCGCGTCCTCCTCCAGACCAATGTTAATCCTGCCCTAATTGGCGGGGTCCAAGTTAAATTGGAAAATTATCTTTATGATGTCTCGATTCGTTCAAAACTGAATCAATTCCAAGCTCAATGGTTAAAGACTCTCGATGAATCCGACAGTTTGGTGGGGCACCACGATCCCGGTTAACTATGACCACGAACAGCCAAACCATCGAAGACGCTTTGTCCGGTCTGACCACGCCTCCGTCTGACTCCGATGCCACGACCACCCCGGCCGAAACCATTTCTTTTCCGGAAATTCTCGATTATGCCTTCCCTGAGGAACCACCAGTCTCCCGTCTTACCCAAGTCGGTGAAGTCACTTACATCGGTGACGGTGTTTGTCAGGTTACCGGTCTTGATCAAGCCAAAATCGATGAAGTCATTACCATCAAAACTGGCCGCGGTCAGATCCAAGCGATTATTTTCGGCATCACTCCGGACCGAGTCGAATCGGTTGTCTTAGGTGACTATACTAAAATCAAGCGAGGGGACGTCGCCCAGTCCTCCGGCAGTCGCTTAAAACTGCCGGTGGGTAAACCGCTCTTAGGTCGAGTTGTCAATCCCTTAGGTCAAGCTATGGACAATCAGGGTCGGATTAAAGCCCTTGATTACCACCAATTAGAATTCACCTCCCCCGGAGTGGTTGACCGGGATCCGGTCACCATTCCCCTCCATACCGGGATTATGGCCATCGACGCTACTATTCCTATCGGCCGCGGTCAGCGTGAATTGGTTATTGGTGATCGTAAAACCGGTAAAAGCCGAACCATGTTGGACATCATCTCCAATCAAAAAAACAATGGTGTCTTTTGTATCTACGTTGGCATCGGTATTCAAGCCGCCAAAGCCAAAGCCACTTACGAACTGTTAAAAGCTCGTGAGGCCTTATCTTATACCACCATGGTCTTAGCCTTTTCTGATGATCCCCCCTCCCTTCAATATCTAGCCCCTTATGCTGGAGCTGCCTTGGGTGAATACTATATGTACTCTGGCCAACACGCCCTGGTTATCTACGATGACTTGACTAAACAAGCCAAAGCCTATCGCCAAGTCTCTCTCTTGTTAAAACGGTCCCCGGGTCGGGATGCTTACCCTGGGGATATTTTCTTCCTCCACTCACGCCTCTTGGAAAGAGCCGCCCAACTCAACCACCGTCTTGGTGGTGGTTCCTTAACCTCCTTACCCATTGCCGAAACCCAGTCCGGTGATATTTCCGACTACATTATTACCAATCTGATGTCGATTACCGATGGTCACATCTTCCTCGACGCAGCCTTGATGCATGAAGGCATCATGCCGGCCATTAACTCCGGTGCTTCCGTTTCCCGTATCGGCGGCAAAGTCCAAACCAAGCTCTTGCAAAAGGTCGGTGAATTGGCCTCTCGGATTCTGGCTCGCTATGAAGAGGTCAAATCCTACGAAACCATCAATACCGAAATTTCAGCCGACACTGTCGCCGAAATCAATCGAGGGAAAAGGCTTAAGGAAATCTTCGCCCAAGATAGCGATACCCGTTTCACCTTAGCTGAAACAGTCGTTTTTCTGGCCTTGGCTACCTCACCCCAAATGGATCACTTGACTCTCGACCAGGTTAGGTTCTTCAAGAGTCATTTCCCTCAATTCCTCCGTCAGCAACTGACCACTGATGCCATCCACGCCTTACGCACCGAAACCACTTTAGCTGCCGTCGCCCCGATTCTTGATAGCCTGATCCAACGCTTTTGCCATGTCAATCAATTACCCCCACCAACCACTCCTTATGCCACGACTTAACGAAATTAAAGACCAACAAGTGGTGGTTCAGACCGTCGGCGACTTTGCCAATTCCTTGCAACAGATTGCCGCCGCCCGGATGGTTAAACTCCGTCGTACCAACCTAGCCTCCCGCCGTTTTGTCGAAGAAGCCACTCTGATTCTACGTGAACTACACCTGGAACGTCTCCAACAATGGGAAAAAGATTTGGCTCGTGGTCGCCTAGCCAAGAAACGACGCCGGCTGACCTCTTCATCCACCCAAACCGCTATCTTTGTGATTACCTCCAACCAGGGTCTCTGCGGTAGTTATAATAACGAGATTTTTGATCGAGTTGACCAATGTCTCAAAGAGTTCCCCCAAGCCGATTACTATGTCTTAGGTCGTAAAGGCCAAAATTACTTTAATCACCTTAAATTAAAGCGTCCTATTAATTATTATCCCTACCCCCTCTCTGAAGCCGTCAGTTTAGCCGAGCTCCAGCCGCTCATTGGTATGTTTTTCTACTATCAACAAATTTATCTCATTTACTCTCATTACCTTAACACCGCCACTCGTCAAGTGGTTTTTGTTGAACTGGCCGTACCCCACTTGGGTGAAATTGAAGCAGAAAAAATCAAAACTGAAGGTAAATATCTCTTCGAGCCGTCAATCGACGAACTAATTGACCAAGTCTCGGAGCGAATTCGCTATGCTCTCTTTCGACAACAGATTCTCGATTCACGACTGTCCCTTTACACCGCCCAAATGGTCGCCATGAAAACCGCCTCTGATAACGCCGGCACCCTCCTGACTGATCTTAAATTAGCCTACAATAAAGCCAGACGTAAATTAGTCGATAAAAAAATTAGTGAAGTCCAAGCTGGACGTAGCCTTTGGGAGACTAATGACTAAAACCTTACCCTTAAATCCCCAAGCCAAACCCCCAGCGCTTAAAACCGGCCGGATCACAGCTATTAAAGGCGCGGTGGTTGATGTCCATTTCCCCTTAAGTCTGCCGGACATTTATCATGCTCTCATTGTTCCCCTTAACCCTCCAGTGACTTTAGAAGTTTACGAACATTTAGCCAGTCACACCGCCCGCTGTCTCTCGATGCAGCCAACTACTGGCCTTAAATTAGGCTTATCGGTCCAGGATACCGGCGACGTGCTCCATGTGCCCGTTGGCGAACAACTCCTCGGCCGGGTGATCAACGTCTTTGGTCAACCCATCGATCGGGCTGGACCCATTAAAACCCTAATGTCCGCCCCGATTCATGTCAAAAGCCCCGGATTTGTGGCCGTTAAAAGCCCCGCCGAAATTATCGAAACCGGCATCAAAGTCATTGACTTTTTTACCCCCTTCCTTAAAGGCGGCAAAATCGGTTTCTTTGGTGGTGCCGGTGTTGGTAAAACCCAATTGGTCACCGAAATTATCCATAACACCACCATCAAACATGGCACTCGTTCCGTCTTTGGTGGGGTCGGCGAACGTACTCGGGAAGGGACCGACCTTTATCTGACCCTTAAAGAAACCAAAGTCTTAGACAATGTCGCCGTGATCTTAGGTCAAATGAATGAATATCCGGCCATGCGTTTTCGCACCCCCCTGACAGCGGTGACCGTTGCCGAATATTTACGCGATTTAACCGGTAAAGAAGTCTTGCTCTTTATTGATAACATCTTCCGCTTCATCCAAGCCGGCGCCGAGATTGCCACCGTTCTCGGTCGGATTCCCTCGGAAACCGGTTACCAATCTACCATTAACTCCGAACTGGGTGAAATCCAGGAACGAATCGTCTCCACTGACAAAGGCTCGATCACTTCCGTTCAAGCCGTCTACGTTCCGGCTGACGACTTTTCTGATCCGGCCATTCAAGCCGTTTTTTCTCACCTTGATTCCATCGTCGTTTTGTCCCGCAAAATCGCTCAGCAAAAAATTTACCCCGCCATGGATACCTTAGCTTCCAGCGCCTCTTTGGATAAAACCATCATCGGTGAAGACCACTATCAAGTCCTACGCCAAGTCTTACAAATTTTAGAACGCCACAAATCCCTCCAAAACATCATTGCCATTTTGGGAGAAGGGGAGTTATCGGAGTTAGAACGGGTCACCGTCAGTCGGGCTAAAAAATTGATCAAGTTTTTTTCTCAACCTTTTTTCACCGCCGAGCAATTCACTAATGTACCGGGTAAATATATTGCCCTACCCGACACTATCGCCGGGGCCAAAGCCATTGTTTCCGGTGAGTATGACGACCTTTCTGACGAAGCTTTTTATATGGTTGGCACGGTGGCTGAGGCCTTGGCCAAAGCCAAAGCCAGTTAGCTATGCCAGACGAAGTCTTTAATTTGGTTATAGTTACCCCCGAAACCACTGTCTACGAAGGCCAAGTGGCCAAACTGATTGCCCCCGGCATCTATCAAGACATTGCCATTCTCCCTAACCATACTCCGCTTTACGCTCAACTCATCAAAGGCCAGATCCGTTTGACTGATTCGACCGGTCAGGTGGAAACGTTTACCATTGACGGCGGCATCATCAGAGTCAAACACAATCACGTTTCCGTTATTGTCGGTTTCCACGGTCACTCACCTTAAAAATCAACATAGATCTGGTTCAATCCCCACGGCAGCTCCGCCACTCCTTGAAGCCTCGATACCGCTTCACCAGCCGTTACCTTACTTGGGTCCAAAGCTAAGCTCAGCCGATATTCCCGTTTGGCTAAAGCTGGCCAACCGGCTGTCTCTAAAACCTGACCTAAGTTAAATCGGAAGTTAGCCATTCTGGGCTCTAACATCACCGCCCACCAGGCATTTCGCAACCGGCAGGCCGTTGCTTGGTCACCGGTACACCGCTCCATCGCCTTTATCAGACTTAGACCACCTTGACAAATGCCTGACCCATCTTCACTGGTCGTCTGTTGTTCATACCAGGCTTGACGCCAACGCTGGACTAAATTCTCGCCTGGAAATAAAGCCTCGGTTACCTCAGGCATAGAGCTAACTTCTAGAAGACAGTCTAACCGTTGCCAAATATTTCCACTTTGAGGCAGAAACACACCTTGCCCCAAGCCTAGGAAATCACGATAATAAGGCGTTAACTCGGCCACATAGCTTGGCCTTCCATTCTCTCTAGCCCAGCTGATCGCCTCCCCAATCCGAAACGGATTATCCGGGTACCCAATTACGCCAACCTCAGTCCCGGAGACTAAATAAGGACTAGCCGTCACCACCCTTAGATCCTGACGTTCCTCTAAAACTTCATTGACATACCATAAACTGAAACAGGTCGCATCCCCTAAACAAATCACCACGGACTCCGGTGGTAGCTGGTCAATAGCCGTCTTCATCACCGGCCACCACTGGCTCTGGGTAACTTGTCTAATCTGCTCTAAATTACCCGGAAAAATCGCCAGCCACCACATAACGGACAATCCCAATAAAACTATCCCCCAGCTTGATCGCTGGCGATTGGCGAGGCTAATAGTATAGGCCGCCCAAAAACCCAGCCACATTAAACCTGGGACATACATCCTGAGGTTAATTAACCGATCGCCTAAATTAGTTAACTCACTCCCGTCGGTTAGACTCACTGCCAAATAACCACCCACCCCCAAGGTCAATGTCAAAGTCAAAACCAGTAAGCCCATAAACCAAGTTTTTGGCCAGGTTTTGGCCCCTAAAACCAAGCCCACCAAGGCTAAACCGATGGCTCCCCAGCTCAAATTTTCGACCACCTCGCTAAAAAAATATCGATAGGCTAAACTCCAAAACTCTTTAAACTTAACCGCCGTCACATAGGTGGTTTGATTGAGGCCGGTCTCGACTCTCAAACCGCCGTAGATATCCCGGAAAAAATAAGCCCCCAAGCCTTTGATCCCCGGTGCCCTTAACCAGTGCCAATCCATCGGCGCGGCGGTTAACCAATCCAGCCACCACCATTGAGCCAAAATCACTAGCAACCAGAGGCCTAAGGCTCGAACCGGAGTCGAGATTTGTCCCTGGCGCCACCATTGTTTGACCAACGGCCCCATCAAAATGACTAACCCCGGCACCCACCACCAGCTTAACTGATGATGCATCACCATTAAACCTAAAGTTAAGGCTAAACCATACCAATTCCCGGCCTCTTTCGGTTTGAGGTACAACTGACCGATAAACACTAAACTTCCTAAAGCCAATAATAAAGACCAACCCACCACTTCCATGACCACCCCCTGTAACCAAATGGGCACCATACTAAAAACCATGATCGTTCCCCAAGCCACCGCCAAGTGATTCATTATTGGTAAACCGGCTTTACCCCCTCGGCTTAATTTAAGACTTTGGTTAAACACCATCCAAAAACCGCAACCAGCCAAGGCCATCATTAAGGCTGCTAAGAGATTGACTTGATGCACCGGAGCTAGGGGTAGGGGCAAATGGCTGGTTAAAAAAATTAATCCCACCAAGACTGGATAACCCGGTGGATGAGCCGCTTTTAAACCGTAGCCGGCCGCCATCAATTCATCGGCATCAGTTAAACCAGTTGGCGTTGTCGCCGCCGTCAGAGCATACCAACCAAAGAGCCAAACGAACACTAATCCACCCCAAAAAACCTGATGCCGGTAAAAGCGCTTCATGCCTACTCCTGGGCAGGCTGGTGGTAATAATGCTCCAGACTTAAGGCGATTATTTTGGCTTTATTACGATTGACTACGGCCGGCAACGGTAAACTTAAACCGGTAAACGGTTCACTGGTTAAACCGTCAATGGCTAACTTGAGCAGCAATTCATACTTGCCTAAAGCCACCATTTCCGCGGCCGTCACCTTACCCCCAAATTCCTTCTCTAGTAAGGCGGCATCCCGGGCACCGACGACAAAAGCCATGGTTGAACCGACATTGCCGAAAATGGCTTTTTGGATCTCTTCATCCACCTGACCGATATATTGGTTGGCCAACACCAAATTGAGACGGTATTTTCGAGCTTCCGATAAAATCTTAATAAATGAATGAGTCGCAAAATTTTGAAACTCGTCCACATAGAGGTAGAAATCCTGCCGCTGCTCTTCGGGTAAGTGTACTCGCCTCATCGCTGTCAACTGGATCTTGGTAATAAACATCGCCCCCAGCAATGCAGTGGTATCCTCGCCCAGTTTTCCTTGAGCCAAGTTTAACAGCAGGATCTTTTTCTGATTCATGACCGTTTCCAAGGAAAAGGTTGACTTCCGACTACCCACGATTTGTCTAATCCGTCTGGAAGAAATAAACTGGCCCACTTTATTTAAAATGGGGGAAATGGCTTCAACTCTCAGCCTATCATTCATCCGGGCAAACTCATCTTCCCAAAAGGCTGCGATCACCGGATCCTTCCCCTTTATTTTCGCTACCACTCTTTGGCGGAAGGCCTCGTTGGTCAACAGTTTCACGATATCCGCAAACGTGGCTTCCTCATAATATAGCAAGGTCAATATGGCGTTGCGTAATATATATTCCAGTCTCGGTCCCCAAGAATGGGCATATAATTTATAAAACACCGAAATGATGCCTGAAGCCACCACGTCGGTATGATCTTGGCCTTCGGCATCAAACAGATTCAAGGCAAAAGCTTTTTCCTCACTTAAAGTCGGATCCAGATAAACCACGTCATTTAACCGACGTTTGGGAATATATTCCAAGATCATCTGGGATAAATCCCCGTGGGGATCAATCACCGCCACCCCCTCACCGTGTCTGATATCATTGATAGCCATGTTAGCGATCAGAGTCGATTTCCCTGCGCCAGTTTTGCCGATCAGGTACAAATGTTTCCGCCGGTCATCTCTTTTGATCCCAAAATTTACTCGTTGGTTATGCCATTCGGTCTGTCCAAAAAAATTAATCTCGGCTTTTACCATTACTTCCATTCCCGGCAGATTCACCGGTAAATTATCCGGGGCTTCAGTCAACATGGTCCGGCCCCAATCAATGGCCTTGATCCCGGCCAACTTTTCATCGGGTAAATGCCATAAAGACGCCGTCTCATGCAAATTTAGGATCAAACCTTTTTGAGTCCGGCTCAACCGTCTTTGGCCGACAGCTCGCCACCAGCGTCGCTTATACCAAGTACTCACTCTTGACCAAGTCAAACTGTTACCTTCTGCCAAAGAGTAAACACCATATAACCCCGCTATCTCAGCCAAGTTGGCTTGCGCTTGCTCTCCCGTAGCGGCGGTGCTTAATAACCTGAGCTGTCCAGCCAATAGTGGTGCCGCTAATTTCTCCTGATACAAACGACTGTAAGGACTAGCTGTTTCAGTCCCACGGTCATTAAGTTGGCGCATCGCCCCGCGAATCACCCGTTCTAATTTACCTTGGGGTGGCACTTTAACTACCAGCTGAATGCCGACACTCTCCCCAGCTTTTAATTTAGCCAAATAACCTAAAATCGTGGCTAACGGTGGCAATTCCTTGGTTTCCCGGTAGGTTTTTAAGGGTAGGGGATAGACTTGCTGCAAATTTAAATAGCCGCCGACGCTGACTCCCGATCGGTACAATCGGTCTAAGGGGTCAGTCTCGACCTGACTGATCAAGGTTCTGGGGTAATAACTGGTGATTTGGGTCCCTAAATATTTCACCACCGCTTGAGGAGCCGTCAGATAAAACTGACTTTTTTGGTCTATCGAAAAGATTTCCAGCGCTAGTTCCGGAGCCTTTTGACCCCAAAGTCGCTGCCACCGGCTGCGTCGCCCTAAAGCCAGAAAAGCGCCTAAAACTCCCGTCATTACTTCAGGTGAAATGATTCGGGTCTTGTCCGGTTGGCACCTGATACTCACCAGAGTCATATATTTTTCAGTATACACCTCAGCGATTGATCAATAAAAATTGTATTCAAAAACTTAAAAAGTTGGCAATACCTCTGGAGAATGCCCTCTTGACAGCCGGAGCTTAACCTGCCTAAGATAGACTAAGTTAAGAAAATGTTAAGAAATCACCTTACAAAGGAGGAGGTGAAATATGATTAAGTTACTGCCCAAACTAATCGGGAGCTTTGTCTCCATTTTCGGTCTAGCTTTATTGGTCTCACCGGTATTTGCCGGGACTTTGACTAATATCAGCGTCGACTTAAGTAATCCAGAACAAGGTGAGAATACCTATCATACCGTTTCCTTTAAAACCGACACCGCCGCCAGTTTAAAGTATATTACCATGGACTATTGTAAAACTCCCTCCGGTAACTGCGTCGCTCCCACTAACTTGGATACTTTAAGTGCCGACAAGGGGACTCTAACCGGTTTCACCGACAGCGGCAACTGGACTTTAGATGTGGCCGACGATGATAATCCGGCCTTGGAACACTCGACTGGTACCGAGTCGGTCTCTGCGGATACCCAGTTGACCATTGAGATGCAGGACGTTGACAACAACAGTATTGCCGGCGGAGCCGCTGACTGTTTAAACGATGGTGAATCGTCCAGCGACACTTGTTATATCCGCTTTACTACCAAAAATGGATCGGATGCCCAAGTTGATATTGGCACCGGTTCTTATACCGTGGTAACCGGCGTCACCGTCACTGCTACTGTTGATCCGAGCTTTACCTTTGTGGTGTCCGGTCAAAATACGGGTGCAGTCAATAACGGTATCACCGCCTCGGTCAATTCCACCTACAACACTTTACCCTTCGGTAACTTGTCGGTCGGTACCCCTAAGTACGCTGCTCATAAATTAAACGTCACCACCAACACTCAAAACGGCTACTATATCTACATGCGGATGGATAACCAGATGACTGGTGTCTACTCTTCCAATAACATCGACCCCTTCGGGGCACCCTCAGCTGCTTGGAATAATCCAGTGGCTTGGGTTGAACCTACTGGGGCTACTCCCAATGACAACACCGGTTGGATCGGGGCCAACACTACCGATACCGACGTTCCCAACTGGGCTAGCGCTTCCGAGCTCTTCGGACCGGTTAATGCTACCGATAACGCGGTCATGACCAAAGCTACCGCTGACAATGGTACTTACTCGGTTTATGTTACCTACGCCCTTGAGTCTAACGTTTTTCAACCCGCCGATACCTACACTGGGACGGTGCTCTATACCGCCACACCCACCTACTAAACTTAGCCTCATCTAACCCACCAACGCCCCGGAATCGGGGCGTTTTTGTCTTGGCAAAATTTACTCAACTTGACTATAATTAGTCTATGCTTGGCCGTCTGCTCCTCTTACTTATCTGTCTATTCCTCTGCCTTTACCGACCAACTTTAGTCCGAGCCGATTTTACCGCCAAGCTCTCCCAGCAAATTAACCTTATTGATCAAGAATATTCCACCGACGGCAGTACCCAACCCACCGACAATGGCCTGGGTTTAATTTTCTGGGATGACGACCGTTACACTACTCCGACCGTTTATTTTGAAGCCATTATTCGCTGTGACGCCTGCTCCGGCGGCAACAATCAGGTGACGGCGGCACTCTATACCGTCGGTGGTGCCGCTGTCTCTGGCGCTGACGTCTCTTATGATCAATCCGGTTATACCCGAGTCCGTACCGCTTCGGCCGTTTCCCTAACCGACGATCAAGAATATACCGTCCGCTTAAGTCGCGATGCCGATACCGGTACGGCCTATATCAAGACCGCCCGCCTAATCATCAACCAGAACAGCACCAACCTCACCGCCACCCAGACTCAAGTGGAAATCGGTAATGCCGACACCACCACCGCCACCAGTTATGAAATTATGACCGCCCCTAAAATCTTCCGCTTCGACGACGACGTTTACGACCCCCTAACCGCCGTTTACTTTGAAGCCACCTTAGTTGGATCAGACGGCAGCGCCACTGCCTATGCCTCGCTCTCCGCCGCCAGCGACTGTGCCAGCACCGTCACCGATTCTGAAGTCTCGGTCACCGGCACTACTTGGGATCGAGTCAGAACCAATGATCTAAAAGCCAACCTCAGCGATGACACTGACTACTGGGTCTGTCTCAAAACTACCAGCGGTGATACCGGCTCGATGGCTACCGCTAAATTAGCTATCAACCAGTCTGATACCGACGGCTTGATGCGGGTTCAACTATATCACCACTTTAATCAAACCTTGGCCACCGACGCCGACACCACCTATACCAGCCAGGACTATCCCAATGAATACGATCCCTCCCTTTTTGAGGCCGATGAGTTGGCGGTTTACCTGGAACTTAGCCTTAGTACCTCAGCCGGTACCGGTTATGGCCGCCTCTATAATGTCAGCGATAACACTGCCCTTACCAGTACCGAACTCACCTCCGATACTCCCGGCTTCACCCGTGTCCGGTCGTCAAGTCCCATCAATACCTCACTTCCGGCCGAAGCTAAAGACTTGGATCTCCAGCTTAAAAATTCGGCTACCAATACTACCAGCGCCACCACTGGTTGGTTAATTCTCGATGTCATCCGTTACCCCGACCCGGAGTTGAGTTTTGCTTGGACCGGCGTCGCCGCCTCTCAGACTCATAACGGCATTACTACTTCAATTGAGAGTACTATTTCCACTTTACCCTTTGACCTGCTCGCCCCCGGGACTCCCAAATATGCCGCCCATGCCTTAACCGCCGCCACTAACGCCGCTTCCGGCTATGCGGTCACTCTCAAGTTAACCAATTATCTTCAAGGTAATTATCCGGCTAATAACATCGACCCTTTCTCCGCCACCTGGTCCAGCCCGCAAACCTGGTCGTCACCCACTGGCACCACCGCTAACGATAATACTGGTTGGATTGGAGCCAATACCTCAGACACCCGCCTGCCGGCATGGAGTGACGCCGCCGCCAAGTTCGCTGGCTTGGGTGGGTCCGAATACACCGTCATGGCGGCTTCGGGTGTTGACAGCGGTACCACTATCTATGTCTCTTATGCTCTAGAAGTCAATGTGGTCCAGCCCCCAGACGAGTATTCTGGCAGTCTTCTCTATAACCTCCTCCCGACTTACTAGCTTTTGAACTAGACAGGCTGAGCCACACTTGTTATTCTAAATGAGTAAAGGACCTGCCCATGAGTCACTCACCGCCGCTTATTGCCTGGTTTAAAGATATCAGTAAGTCAGATTTACCTCTGGTTGGCGGTAAAGGCGCCAACTTAGGCGAAATGTTCTCGGCTCATATTCCCGTGCCTGATGGATTTTGTGTCACCGCGCCGGCCTATTACCAATTCCTCGAAGCCACCCAACTTCAAACTAAAATTAGAGCCATCCTTAAAGATTTAGACGTCAACCAAAATACCGCCCTCTTTACCGCCAGTCGTCGCATTAAACAGCTAATTGTCCAGGCGCCCATGCCTGAGGCTATCCAGGCTGCCATTATCGACCATTACCACCAATTCCCTCACCCCAATGAAGCAGTTGCCGTTCGTTCCTCGGCTACGGCTGAAGATTTACCTGATGCCTCCTTTGCCGGCCAGCAAGCTACCTATCTCAACATTCAAGGTGACGAGGCGGTCGTCAAGGCTGTCCAAAAATGTTGGGCTTCCCTATTTGAGGCTCGGGCTATTTTTTATCGCCAGGAAAAGGGCTTCAATCATTTTAAGGTCGGCATCGCCGTCCCCATCCAACGGATGGTTCAATCAGACGTTTCCGGGGTCATGTTTACCGTCAATCCGGTCAACAACGACCCCTTTATTATCATTGTCGAATCCGTGTACGGCCTGGGTGAAATGATTGTTCAGGGCTCGGCTACGCCCGACCACTTTGAAGTCGATCGCCAAAAATGGACTATCCGCCACAAAGAAATCAGCCGCCAAACGGCCCAGCTTACCCGAGTTTCCGGTCTGACCAAAGTCCGCCCGGTCCCGGTCAATAAGCAGTCTCGTCAAAAAGTTAGTGATGAGGTTATTCTCAAGGTCGCTAAACTCGGCCAGAAACTTCAAGATCATTACCACTTTCCCCAAGATATTGAATGGGCTTACGAAAACGGCGAAGTTTACATCGTCCAAACTCGGCCGATCACTACTATGACGGCGGTGGGCAAGAAGACCGACCAGGTCATTGGGGAAATTGCCGAAATCGTCGGCCTCCCCCCTAAAGCGCTGCTGTCTGGTTCACCAGCTAGTCCGGGCATTGTCACCGGGGTTGTCAAAATTATCAAAGATCCTAAAGATAACGATTTGGTTGAGAAAGGTGACATTCTGGTTGCCCCCATGACCACGCCGGATTTCGTCCCGGCCATGAAACGGGCGGTGGCGATTGTCACTGACCAGGGCGGCCAGACTTCCCATGCCGCCATTGTCTCTCGAGAACTGGGTGTCCCTTGTGTCGTCGGCACTCAAAACGCCACCAAAAAACTAAAAAATCACCAACTGATCACTGTTGATGCCAGTGCCGGGGTCGTTTATCCTGGTCGCTTAAAAATTCATAAATCTGCCCTCAAACTACCTCAAGGGATCAAGAAAATTCGCCAGCTAAAAACTCGGACTAAAGTCTATGTTAATTTGGGTGAACCTGACATGGCTGGTGGTATCGCCCAAAAATATGTGGACGGGGTTGGTTTACTCCGCGCCGAATTTATTATCTCTGAATATATCGGTGTCCACCCCAAGCTTCTCCTGGAAACTTCCCGCCGGTCTTTTTTTGTTAAAAAACTAGCTGAAGGCTTGGAAGACTTTTGCCGGGCTTTCAACCCCCGACCCATCATCTACCGCACCACCGATTTTAAAACCAACGAATACCGCGGCTTAACCGGTGGCGATAAGTACGAACCTGAAGAACCTAATCCCATGATTGGTTACCGTGGTTGTCACCGCTATCTCATCGACGACGACGTTTTTCAAATGGAGCTAGACGTCATTAAACGGGTTCGGGATCACCTCGGCTATAAAAACCTCCATTTGATGATCCCTTTTGTCCGGACGGTCAAACATTTAGCCCAAATTAAAACCATTCTGGCTAAAGCCGGCCTCCAGCGCCGACCCAATTTTAAGCTTTACATGATGGCCGAAATTCCCAATAACGTTCTCCTCATGGATGAATTCATTGATGAAGGTATCGATGGCGTCTCCATTGGTAGTAATGATCTGACTATGCTCATGTTGGGAACCGACCGCGACAATCAATTGGTCGCCGATGTTTATGACGAACGCGATCCCGGTGTCCTCAAGGCTTTGGAAATCATTGTCAGAACCTGTAAACGCCGGGGGGTCGCCGTTAGCATCTGTGGTCAGGCTCCTTCTATTTATCCCGAAATTACCAAGAAACTGGTCGAGTGGGGGGCTACCAGTGTCTCCGTCAGCCCGGATATGATCGATAAAACCCGGCTCTTGATCTACCAAATGGAACAAATCGTCCATCAAGCCAAGCCCACCGTCGCCGACACTAAGCGCAAAAAGACTTTGACTTTATTCCAGCGCATCTTTAAAGCTGACTAACCGGGCAAATCCTCAATCCGCTATGCCTGTGATTATCTCTCACTTGACGGCTTCGGCAATCCTTGATTCCCGGGGTTACCCCACCGTCGAGTGTACCTGCCATTTATCTAATGGCTCGACTCACTCCGCCAGTGTCCCCAGCGGTGCCTCCACCGGCAGCCACGAGGCCTTGGAATTAAGGGATCACCAACCGGAAATCTTTGAGGGCAAAGGCGTCAATCTAGCCGTCAACCATATTACCGACATCATCTCCCCGGCCGTCGCCGGCCTGGACCCCATCGCTCAGGCTGAACTTGACCACCGCCTGATTCATTTAGATGGGACTCCCCAAAAAAGCCGTTTGGGTGCCAACGCCATCTTGGCCGTCTCCCTGGCCGTGGCTAAAGCCGGCGCCGACTCCCGCTCCTTACCCCTCTATCAACATTTTGCCAATCTGGCCAACAATGACCAAGTTTTACACTTACCGGTTCCCTTTTTTAATATTTTAAACGGTGGTCAGCACGCCGGCATGAATCTGGATTTTCAAGAATTTATCGTCATCCCTAATCCGGCTAGTTTTCCCGATTTTGCCGCTCAACTCCGTCTCGGTGCCGAATTGACTCATACTTTAGCCACCATCCTCAAAACTCACCATTTGCCCACCAGTGTTGGCGACGAAGGCGGTTTTGCCCCCCTGTTACACTCCAATCGTCAAGCTATTGACCTTATTCGCGAAGCTTGCCGCCGCCGTGGGGTCGATCCCGCCCGCAGTCTCCGCCTCGGTTTTGATTTCGCCGCCAATACTTATTTCCAGGACCATCACTTTCGTCTTAAAGATTCCCCAAAACCCCTGACCAAAGCCGGCTATCTGACCTACTTAGACTCACTCATTGATACCTACCAACCTTTAAGTTTTGAAGATCCATTCCCTGAAGATGATTGGCCGACCTGGAGACAGTTCACCCAAAAACATGGCTCCAAAATTTATCTGATTGGTGATGATTTCTTGGTCACTCACCCCGATCGGCTTCAACGAGCCATCAAACTCAAAGCCTGCAACGCCATCTTAATCAAACCTAACCAAATCGGGACCGTCACTGAAACCATCGCCGTCATTAACCTAGCCAAACAACATCAGTTTGTGACTGTCGCTTCCCACCGTTCCGGGGAAACCACCGACACCGCTATTGCTGACCTGGCCGTTGGTTGTGGTACCGACTACGTTAAATTCGGCGCTCCGGTCCGGGGTGAACGGGTGGTCAAATATAATCGTCTCAGCCGGATTGCCGCCGCCCTGGCTTAGGGGCTAAAATAAGCCCATGCCCTCGCCCCGGTTCCGCCTGAGCCATTGGTTAAGCTTAAGCCTCCTCCTCGGTCTTTACCTCGGCCACCTCATCCCCGGTTTTTTTATTGATCCACCGCCTTGGCCGGATGAAGCTATCATTGCCGATACCGGTCTAAACCTGCTCGCCATCAGTCTCAAGGCACCAGTCTCTGGGCTGGGCTGGTCCCTGGAGCCGCTCAAATTAGCGGCTGGTACCCCCGGCTCTATTTTCTCCTGGTTGGGGCTTGGTTTAGCTTGTTGCCCTTTAGCCTCTTTCACCTTCGGCTCCTGTCCGCTGTCGCCGGCGGTTTCAACTTACTCTTGGTTACCCATATTTCCTGGCGTCTGGCTCCTCGGCTTTGGTGGCTGGCCCCTTTGGTTCTCCTCAGCGATTACCAATTTATTCGGGCCAGCCGTCTCGGTCGACCGGAAATCATCTGCCTCCTGTTCATCTTGGCGGCTCTGGCTCTGCTCCTCCAATTGGTTCGAAATTCGTCTAATTCCTCTGTTTCGAGTTTCACTGTGGCTACCTTACAAACTCTGAGTTGCCTGATCCATCCCCTTGTCGCCGTATTCTACCTGACCGCTTTACCCCTTTGGCACCGGCACTCGACTCTCATTAAAAGTTACCTCTTGGGTATCATGTTTATCCTCAGTCTTTGGTTTCTGATGTCGATACCTTACCTCCACTTGATCCTAGACCAGTTAGCTTTAGTGGTCTCCCGGAAACAGCTCGAACTACCCTGGGGTTGGCTCGTCTTGGTTGAAGAACCGTGGCTGTTAAAAATCATCTATCTACTTTACTTACTCTTAAGCCTCATCAGTTTCGGTCTTGTCTGGCGGCACCGTCGCTATCAAGCTGCCGTCCTCAGTCTCGCCCTGTTGGCTGGTTGGTTGGCCGGCTGGCTCGGCCGGATGGTCTGGTACTGGATCTACCTGGTTCCCCCTTTAGCTCTCACCGTTACCTTTTGGCTGCCTCAATTAACCCCTATAAAGCGTCTCCTGGTCAGTCTGCTGCTTATCAGCCTGATTGCCGGTAACTGGCTTTATTCGGCTCAACGCTTCCTTTACTTAAGCCATCGCTACAAACACCTGGATCAAGTCTTAGCCCAAGTCGCCGCCCTCATTCCCCACCACTCCACGGTCTTCCTTTCCAGCATCCCCGATGCCTATTTTTGGTTAGACCGAAACCAGCTCACCCTGAGAGCATCACCTTCCAATCCGGTGGCCGCCGCCGACTTGAATCGAGTCTTACAAACTAGCCAATATCTGGTCTTTAGCGAAGATTTAAGCCGCGATATAACCGACGCTCAAGTCGCCACCTATTTACGAGACCATTTAGTTGTCGCCCATCAGGTTTCGAATCACCAGGGTCTCGATCTGTACCTGGCTGAACTCCAACCTTAACTCGTCTGTGATAGAGTAAATTCATGTCCCGGCCACGGTCGTCGCCTTTTATTTCCCTCAAACTCATCCTCCTCGTCGGTTTAAGCCTTCGTTGGCTGTTTGTCCTGGTCAGCGATCACGTTTATCATCCAGATGAAATCTTTCAAACTTTAGAACCAGCCTACCGCCTGGTCTTTGGCTTTGGCCTGATACCCTGGGACTTTACTTACGGATTACGCTC
>MHDC01000041.1 GCA_001803415.1 Microgenomates group bacterium RBG_16_45_19
AATGGGAAACCATTAAATCAGCTATCACTGAGGCCCTGCGTTATGAATTGATGGTGACGTGAAGTGCGAAACTCGTGACCTCGTTAATTTTGACGTTTGGGGTGGGTATTTCCCTGGCACTGGTTTATTACTATATCCGGGAGATGTTACCCAAAGAGACTAAAAGACGAATCTTCTTTATGGCCGATCTGACTATCGGTTTGAGTTTTATTTTCTTTACCCTGCCGGTTTACTTAATGTTTAATGTCCCTTTAGGTCTTTTAATAAGTTGGTTTCTGACTACGTTTATCATTTTGCTGATCAATGCTTACTGCCTGGTTAAAATCATTAAATAGCGGCTTAATTAAGGGTGTAGTAGCTGGATTTGGTGGAGCCATGGCGGAGAATGAGACCTTTCCGAACCAGGGCGCGTAATAAGTGGTGGGCTTGCTGGCGGGTGACTTTAAGCGACGTCGCCAAATCAGTGGAAGTTAAGCCGTTGGCCGCAGTGACCAGTTTTAAAACCTGATTTTCTCGAGGTGTCGGTCGGTCTTTAAAACTTAAAGTTTTTAAGGCATTTTTGGTTTTAACCAAAGCACTTTGGAGCGAATATCGGACACCCTGAGAAAAATATTCCAACCATTGAGTTTTTTCATAGGCGTCGGCGGAATGAAGAGCATTGGAGTATGCGGTCCGGTCTAGGTCGTAATAATCGTCCAAGACAAAATAGCGGTTGATGGCATAACCGCCTTTAAGATAAATCAAAGCGGTTAAAGTCCGGCAGACGCGACCATTGCCGTCCTCAAAGGGGTGAAGGTAGAGAAACTGATGATGAAAGATACCGGCCTTGATGGTTACCGGTAAGTTGACGGCCCGATCCAACCAAGTGGATAATTGCTCCAAGGCTTGAATGATTTCGGCCCGGGCATGGAAAGGGGGTAAGTGTTTGACTTTAAAATTGATTTGACCGGGTTTGCCTTGATATTTGCCGACGGCGACAATTTGATTCCGAATTTGGCCAGCCTCTTTTTCCAGATTGAAAAAGAGCTCGCGGTGCAAAGCCTGGATTAAACCAACACTCAGGGGAGTTTGTTGAAAGGCGGAGAGACGACTTAATAAATTAAAGTAGAGCGAGACTTCTTTTCATTGCGGTTTGCCGGCACCCGATCGTCCAGCAAGAGATTAGTGACTTCATGGAGAGTTAAGGGATTACCTTCGATTTTATTGGAGAAGTAAGTGGATTGAATCAGGTTATCGCGCTTTAAATTGAGCTGTAAACGTTGAGGTAGGGGGATCGCCTCCAGCTGGCCGTAAAGACGTTCAACAGCGGTTACATTAGCCAAGAGGGCAGCGGTGAGCTGAAAGCGAGGAGTAAACATAATGGTAAAGTTAATTGTAAACCTATTAGTCAAGTCTTGCCAGGGGCAAGGTAGACCAGGTAAAATGCAAGCTAAAGTTATAAACTTAGACTCTTCAAGTGACAGTTATTTGCCTTTTTAAAAAGTAGAACTTTTAGGATTAAGTCATGCGACTGAATCGGAAGACACGTTACCTCCAGATCGCCTTAAATTCAACCATGGAAGAAGCGATGACTATCATTCGCTCTTTACCAGCCAGCCCCAGAATTATTATCGAAGCCGGCACGCCACTGATAAAAAGCTACGGGATGGTAGCGATCAAACAACTTTACGCTTTATGGCAAGCACGGTTAAACCAAGCTGATGGTTTAGCTTACGTGGCGGCTGATTTGAAAACGATGGACCGGGCTGCCACCGAAGTTCAGCTCGCTCAACAGGCCGGAGCCTCGGCAGCGATTTGTTTGGGGCAAGCACCGGTGGAGACCGTGAATCATTTCATTGATACCTGCAAGCAAGTGGGGATTGATAGCATGATAGACATGATGAATATAGACTATCCCATCAAAACATTAAGGCAGTTAAACAGACCGCCAGATGTGGTTCTGTTACACCGGGGTGTTGATGAAGAAACCTTTAACAAAACCAAACCAATCCCCTATGTTCAAATTCATAAGGTGTTAAGCGGTTATAACGTCTTAATATCAATTGCGGGCGGAGATACGATTCGGGAAGTGCAGCGGGCAATTTTTAATGGGGCGTCAATTGTGGTAGTCTGGAAGGAATTCTACCATTCTTCAACACAAACTGGGCAATTGGCGGCTGAATTTTTGAAAGAAGTTAAGTAAAAAATGATTATTTGCCAACCAGTTTCTTGAAACCTTCCACAATCTCGATAGGGAGAGCAAAAATGGTAGTGGTGCTGGGATTAGCGGTAGTGGCTTCAATAGTCTGCAGGGTCCGGAGAGAGATAGCTCCTGATTTAGCTAATAAACTCATAGCCTGATTTAGGTTTTCGGAGGCTGCCAATTCCCCTTGAGAGCGGATAATAGTAGCCCGGCGTTCACGTTCGGCTTCGGCTTGTTTGGCCATGACCCGCTTCATATCGGCCGGGACCTCAATATCCTGTATTTTGATAGCAGTGACATCGATACCCCAAGTGGTGGTTTCTTGATCAACAATGGTTTTAATTTCTTCGGCCAGTTTTTGCCGTTCGGTTAAAAGCGTATCCAACTCTACCCCACCAATAACATCACGCAAAGCGGTCTGGGCATACTGAGTGATAGCGTAAGTATAATCTTGTATTTTGAGGACGGCGTCTTCCGGGCGGACGACTTGAAAATAGACCACCGCATTAATGCCCACCGGGACGTTATCTTTGGTGATAACTTCCTGCTGAGGGATATCGGAGGTGGTAATGCGCAT
This sequence comes from Microgenomates group bacterium RBG_16_45_19, assembly GCA_001803415.1. Lineage (GTDB taxonomy): Bacteria > Patescibacteriota > Microgenomatia > UBA1400 > RBG-16-45-19 > RBG-16-45-19. The sequence goes on from MHDC01000041.1 coordinate 2,760, forward strand.
GTCGACCTTGATGACTCGTTGAAGAATTGGGATTAGGATATTTAAGCCCGGATTCAAGGTTTTAGAATAACGGCCGAGAGTCAGGACTACCCCTCGTTCATACTGATCTATGACGATCAAGGTTTTTATCAGAAGAGCGAAGAGCAGTATAACCAGGGTAATGGAGAATATGATCATGTTAATTGTCATGCTAAGTCAATTTGATCTTGGCGTCAATGGCTGACAAGGAATAACAGTAGTCATTTTGCCTGTCACCTAATTAGATCCAGGTTAAAGCGGGCTAGACGGGTATAGGCTGACCAGGTAAAATACAGGCTGATGTATAAGTTGACGCCCTCGGATTTTGCCTACCTCTACCAAGACTGCAAGCGGTGTTATTACCTTAAGGTGAAGCAAAATATCGTTCAGCCGAGCATGCCCATGCCGGGAATTTTTGGAGCGATCAATACCAGACTGCAGGGGACGCTCATAGGCCAGGACTTACAGACGTTGGCGCCTGAATTACCTCCGGGAAAGGTAGTCAGTCAAGAGGGTTTTGTGGCTTCAGCGGTGATTCCCGGCACTCAGGTATTTCTCAAGGGTAAATATGACTTGTTAGTCAAGCGGCCGGACGGAACTTATTTAGTAGTCGACTTTAAATTGTCCCAACCAATTGGAGATAAAGTGGAAAAATACAAAACCCAGTTGGGAGCTTATCATTACATGTTGACGCAGCCCGCAGCCGGTCCGGCTTTAGCCATTTCCCAGTTAGGCCTAATAATCATGTACCCGACGACAGTCAAATTTAATCAAGGTCAAGCAACGCTGACATTTCCACCTAAATGGTTGGCAGTGCCCATCGATGAGGCCGGTTTTATAATGTTTATTAAGGGTATTGATCAGGTGTTAGCCGGTCCCCTACCGCCCGTTTCACCGAGGTGTAAATGGTGTGTCTACCGGGCTTTAAAAATCGGAGAAGCGGCGACCGAGCCCATTCAAGACAACCTGCCATTTTAAAGTGCTTGATGGTCTCAACTAATTCTCAACTGTTTCTTCATATAATACCGTCATGAAAATATTAGTGGTGGAAGATGAACGTCGGATTGCCCACTATTTAAAGCAGGGGTTAGAATTGAAAGCCCACCTGGTGGATACGGCTGAGGACGGGGAAGTAGGTCTGGATCTGGCCTTAGGGGAAAATTATGATTTACTGATTGTCGATTGGTTACTGCCCAAGTTGAACGGTTACAATCTGGTAAAACAGGTCAGAGCCGAGGGTAAAACCACCCCGATCCTTATGCTCACGGCTAGGACTCAGGTAGCCGACCGGGTGGCCGGCTTAGAGGCAGGCGCCGATGATTATTTAAATAAACCGTTTGCCTTTAGCGAATTACTGGCCCGAGTCAACGCCTTAAGCCGACGGCCAGCCGACTTTAAGTCAAGCCAATTAACAGCCGGTAACCTGAAGCTTGATATAGAAATTTTTGCCGTCAGCCGCGCCGGCAAAGCGGTGAAGTTAACCAAAAAGGAATTTCAGTTATTGGAATTTCTCCTCAGACATCAAGGTAAAGTGTTAACGGCCGAACAGTTAATCACCCAAGTTTGGCCGTATGATAGTGACGTCTTGCCAAATACCGCTCAGGTTTATATTGGTTACTTACGCCGAAAAATCGACCAGTCTTTTCCCCAAGAAAAACCACTAATTATGACCGTGAGAGGTTTTGGTTATAAATTAGAGGGATAACCATGAAAAGGACTTTATTTGAACAGGCGAGGCTAAAGTTAACCGGTCAGTTTACCCTGGTAGTGTTGGGGATCGGTTTGATTTTCAGTTGGCTGTTTTATGAGCGCATGTCACTGGTCCTGAGGCTGGAGTACGAGCGGATCAATTTACGGTGGCAGCGGGAAGAACAAGGCCTGGGACCACCGCCGATGATGCCTCGACCGCGACGGTTGGAACGCGAAGATATTGAAACCGCCCAAAAAAGAATGATTGGTCAATTAGTGATTATTAACGGATTAGTGGTGGGATTGGCGGCGGTGGCCGGCTACTGGCTATCAGGCCTGACCTTAAAACCCATTAAAGAGGCGATGGAAGAACAAAAACGCTTTGTGGGTGACGCGGCTCATGAATTAAAAACACCAATCACGGCCCTAAAGACGACCTTGGAAGTGAATTTAATGGATAAAAATTTGGATAAAAAAAACACCAAAATCTTTAAGGAAAACTTGGAAGACGTGAACCATTTGGAAGGTTTGACCGAAGGCTTGCTGAAATTGGCTCAGGTTGAAGCGGAACCATTGAAATTAAAACCAACGGTGGTGAAAGCTTTTATCAACCCAGCCGTCAAACAGGCGCGGCCTTTAGCCAAGCAGAAAAATATCCAGTTGAAACTAAAAATCGAGGATCCAGATCTACAAGTGAAAGGGGATAGCCAAGCCTTAGCGGATTTAATGCTGATTATTTTGGATAACGCCATTAAATACAGCCCCCAGCAGAGCCAAGTCGAGGTCACGACCGAGACGAGACAGAACCAATTAGTAGTTTCGGTCAGCGATCAAGGCATTGGCATCGCCCCGGAACACCAGCCGCAGATCTTCTCCCGGTTTTACCAGGTGGACCCAGCGCGGACCAAGAATAACGATCATGGGTTTGGTTTGGGTTTGGCCTTAGCCCAACAAATCGTGAAACAGCACCACGGGGAGATTAAAGTAACGAGTCAAGTGGGCCAGGGTAGCCGTTTTGTCATCACTTTGCCTTTGGTTTAGAACCGATTCTCAAAGCTTTCTCAAAGACTGAGGTTAAACTCCAAAACAGGAAGGAGGTGAAGTTGATGAAAAAATTATTAATTCCGGTCTTAACGATCAGCCTGATCGCCGGTGGTTTGTCTGCGGGGGCGAAAGTGATGGCCGAAGGCTGGGGCAATAGCCAAGCTGAGCGCCAAGCCGAATATGAGGCATATCTTGATGAAGCGGTGACAGCCGGGAAGTTAACGGTTGACCAAGAACAGCTCATCCTACAGAAACATACCGAGCTTCAAGCTCAAAGAGAAGCAGAAAGGCAGGTACGGCAACAGCAGCGCCAAGAGCTGGAAGCCTGGGCAGAGGCTAACGGCATTGAGACCCAATACCTTTTCGGGATGGGCGGCGAGGGTTTTGGTCATGGACCAGGTCGAGGTGGCATAGGGATGGGAAGGATGGGTGAATAATCCACCCCCCTTCACCGGACACTCCCCCCTGAAACACGGGCGGGAGTGTCTGGCGTAATTCTCAACTATTTCTCAAGTGAGATGGATAGGATAAAATCGACGGCAAGCATATGAAACTGAAAAGAACCATTAAGTGGAAACGCCAGCCGGTAATTTTGGCAGGCCTAATCCTCCTCATTAGCATCGGTGGTTGGTGGTGGTGGCAGCAAAAACAAGAGGCAGACAAAGAGGTTACGACCACCGTCACGGTCGAACGAGACGATTTGAAACAAACCATCACTTTATCAGGCCAGATTGAACAAGCCAACCAATTATCGGTTTTTACCAAAGCCTCCGGAGTGGTTAAAGCGGTTTTTGTGACTGACGGCCAAACAGTCAAGGCCGGTCAGTTAACCTCCCAGGCCACCATGCTGACAGAGTGGGAACAATACTATAACAAGAGCCAAGAGGAGACGTACAAAGATCCCCATGACACCGACCGAACAGCTCCCGAATTTATTAACGAACTGAACTCATGGCAAGCAGCGGAAATCAATTATCAAGCGGCGGCGACGGGGATTCAAAGTGCCCAAGCCTCGCAACAACAAGCTTGGTATAACTACACTTTATATCAAGCCAAAATCACGGCGCCGGTTGACGGCACCATTATCGGTCTTAACCTGGTACCGGGGTTGACGGTGGCCGGATCAACAAATTCCAGCGGTGGGGCGGTGAGTCAAACGGTGGTTACTTTAAAAACCACCGGGACGCCAGTGGCAGCCTTTACCGCCACGGAGGTGGATATTAATCAGCTGGTGTCGGGGCAAGGAGTGGCCGTGACTTTGGCTAGTTTTGAAGACAAAACTGTGACCGGCCGGGTGGCGGCGATTGATCGAGTCGGCACCACCACCAACAATGTCACTCAATACGGGGTGCTGGTCAGGCTCGATAATCCAGATGAGGAAATATTAACCAATATGGCAGTAAGTGGGGAAATTGTTTTAGATCAACGAGAAAACGTCCTGGTGTTACCCCTTGAAGCCATCAACACCAGAGGCGATAAAGCCATGGTGATCAAAATGGTAAAGGGACAACCGACGCCGACTGAGGTGACTACCGGTTTAGAGACGGAAACTCAAGTAGAAATTGTAGCCGGCTTGAATGAAGGAGAGACAGTGCTCGTCAGCAACGGGACGGCCACGAGCAGCCGTACGGGTGAGCGGCGGGAGCAGTTTATGTTCATGGGTGGACCACCGGCAGGTGGTCCACGATAAGCAGACTTATGTCCCTAATTGAAGTGAAAGCGGTCAGTAAAATTTATCGGGTCAGCGACGAAGTGGAAACGGTGGCTTTAGATCAAGTGACTTTTTCGGTGGAAAAAGGTGAATTTCTAGCGATTGTAGGGCCATCGGGTTCAGGTAAATCGACCTTAATGCATATTTTGGGGGCGTTAGACGTACCCACTTCGGGATCATACCGCTTAGATGATCAAGAAGTCGGGGATTTAGATGAAGACACCTTGGCTGAAATTAGAAATCAGAAAATCGGATTTGTCTTTCAGGCTTACAATTTACTACCGCGCACGAGCGCTCTAAAAAATGTGATGATGCCGATGATATATGGAGGTATTAAGGTAAAAGAACGGGAGAAGCGGGCTAAACAGTTATTAAGCCAAGTCGGGTTGGCCGACAAACTGAACCATTGGCCAAACATGTTATCCGGTGGTCAGCAGCAACGGGTGGCCATTGCCCGGGCGCTGGCGATGACACCGGCGATTATTCTAGCCGATGAACCCACCGGGAACATTTCCGGCCAACAAGTGACGGAAATCATGGACCGGCTAAACCAATTAAATCAAGCAGGGCATACTCTTTTAATCATCACCCATGATCAAGAAGTAGCCGGTTACGCCAAACGAACACTGACTTTAAAAGACAGTCGGCTGGTGGCCGATAATGTCAACGGGCGACAGCGATAACCGTTATGGAACCTAGAGAAATCATCAGTGAAAGTGCTGCCACCTTGACGGTTAATAAAATCAGGACCGGCTTGGCGATGTTGGGAGTGGTCATCGGTATCGGCAGTGTCATCGCTTTAATGTCTTTAGGTCAAGCCTCACAAAAAAGCATCACCGACCGGATTACGTCACTGGGTGCCAATTTATTAACCGTCCGGCCGGGAGCGATGCAAAGCGGGGGGATTCGCAGTGCCAGTGCCCGAGACACTTTGACGCTTGAAGACGCCGAAGCAATTTTGACCTCGATTGATGCCGTCGAGGCGATCGCGCCGCTGGTAAACGGCAATGCCCAATTGGTAGCCAAACGGAATAATACCAACGCGACCGTTTACGGAGTCACCGATGATTATCAAACTGTAAATAACGTCACCATGGCTTCAGGCACCTTCGTGACCGACCGGCACAATACCGCTATAAGCCGGGTGGTGGTTTTGGGTCCAGATTTAGTCACCGATCTGTTTGGTGAGGGGACCGATCCAGTTGGTCAAAATGTCCGATTTAACGGCCAAACCATGCAAGTAATTGGGGTCACGGCCAGTCGAGGCGGGAGCGGTTTTAACAATCAAGATTCGGTAGCCTTTGTCCCCTTAAAAACAGCCCAGGCACTCTTGTTTGGCCAAAATTATTTATCGTCTCTGGGTTTAAAAATCAGCGATGAGACGTTAATGACTGAGGCAGAGACGCAAGTGGAGCGATTACTGTTAGCTCGCCATCAGATGACTAACCCCGATGAAGCTGATTTTATGATCATGAATCAGGAAGATTTATTGGCTACGGTAACCGAAACCACCGGGACATTTACTACCTTACTCGCAGGTATCGCCGCCATTTCCTTGGTGGTGGGGGGGATCGGGATTATGAACATCATGCTGGTGACGGTAACGGAACGGACCCGGGAAATTGGCTTAAGAAAGGCCTTAGGAGCTAAAAAGAAGGTAATAATCCAGCAATTTTTAACCGAAGCCACATTAATTACCGTGATTGGCGGGGTGGTGGGGGTGAGGGGGGGAATGGGGGTATCGCTGGTGATTGCCCAACTCATGAGCTTGGCCTTTACGATAAATTCGATGTCGATTTTACTGGCGTTTGGAGTCTCGGTGGCTATCGGGATTATTTTTGGGTGGTATCCCGCCAAAAAAGCCGCTAACTTACAACCGATAGAGGCTTTGAGATACGAGTGATCTTAACCTTGGAAGAGAGATTTGGGAGCTTTGGGGGCGGCGATGTTGACGACTAAGGCCCGATTTTTATACTCGTAACCGTTAAATTTGGCCGCCCCGGCTTCGGCTTCGGCTTGAGAATTCATTTCGACAAAGCCAAAGCCTTTGGATTTACCGCTAAGTTTATCTTTGATGACGACGGCGTCAACGACAGTACCGACCCGGCTAAAGAGAGTTTCCAGATCTACCGAAGTGGTTTCCCACGGCAGCGAACCAACAAACAAGCGATTGGAGGTGTTAGAGTTGACCATAAGGGTGCAGTTGGAGAACCTTTCTTAAGGACTATTTTAGCAAATTTTTTTGAGCCAGGTTAAGGCGTTTGATGACAGTTTTTAAACCTAAGGCGGCGAGGACATCAAATAAAGGCGGGGTAGCGCTTTGGCCGGTTACCGCCAAACGGATAGTCATAAAGGCCGGCCGGGGTTTGAGTTTAAGTTTGGTTTGAAGTTGACGCAAGGCAGTCTCAATGGTGGTTACCTGCCAAGTTTTTAGGGAGGTTAAAGTCTGACTGACTTGGGCTAAATAGACAGCTAAGTCTTGAGTTGCCATTTTGGCTTCTTTGATTAAAGCGGCCGGAGAAACTTGGGGATCAGCGGCCAAATAACCGGTTAATTCAGGTAAGTCGGCCAGTTTAACCAAGCGGTCCTGATAATGCGGCCATAGGGCTTTGAACCGATCAGCGGGCACAGCGGCAGGGAGAAAAGCTTGAAGGCGATCGAAAAGAATCCGGTCATCAAGCCGGCGCAACCACTGGCCATTGAGCCAATCGAGTTTCTTGAGATCCATAATCGGACCCTGAAGATGCATTTGGTTAAAATCGAACAATTTGATCATGTCGTCAAGGGTAAAGACTTCTTGACCGTCGGGGTGATTCCAGACCCGAGTAGCCATAAAATTGAGGACGGCTTCGACCAGATAGCCTTGGTCCCGATACCAAAAGGCCGAGGTATGACCGTGCCGTTTACTGATTTTGGAACGATCCGGATTACGCAAGAGGGGGGTGTGAATCATTTGGGGTAAATCCCAGTTAAAATAGCGATAAAGCAATAAGTGTTTAGGAGTGGAGGAAATCCATTCTTCACCGCGAATCACATGACTGATTTGCATTAAGTGATCATCAACCACCACGGCTAAATGGTAAGTGGGGAAACCGTCGGATTTGAGCAGGACTTGGTCATCAACCACATCAGACGCAAAACTGATCGGACCGCGGAGGCCGTCGCTAAAAGTCAGCGTCTCATGATCAGGCACTTTAAGGCGGATCACATGGCTTTGGGTTTGGGCCTGAGCGGCAGCCTGAGCCGGATCAAGGGTGCGGCAATGCCGGTCGTACATGGGGGGTAAACCATTTTGTTGCCGTGCCTGTCTAACTTGACTTAACCGTTCCGGGGAACAGAAACAATAGTAGGCGTGGCCTGAGACAATTAACTTTTGGGCATGATCCCGATACAAATCTAAACGGTCGGATTGGCGGTAGGGTCCAAAATCACCGCCATACTTTGGGCCTTCGTCCGGTTTTAGGCCATAATATTCCAAGGCTTCATAGATGACCGCTTCGGCTTCGGGAACCGCCCGCTTTCGATCGGTATCCTCAATCCGAATGATAAACCGGCCGCCGTGCTTTTTGGCATAGACATAATCAAACAGGGCTTGAAAAATGGTCCCAATGTGAGGGTAACCGGTAGGGGAGGGGGCAATTCGGGTTCTGACCATACTTTCAGATTGCATTGTACCAGAGGTTAACGGTATACTCAATCTGGTATGGCCAGTTTAACCCCGACAGCCTATTATGCCCGGTTAGCCATCAAGTACGGCGGCATGGCTTTAATTGCCTTGATGGTCGGTCGGTTCACCTGGGGACGAGTGGTGGCTTATTGGGAAGCGACTCATCCCAAAGCACCGCCGCCGCCGGATGTGGCCTTTGGCGTGTTGCCCAATATCCGGTTTCCGACCAAATTCCAACCCGCAGTTAGTTACAGCAGTGAATTCCCTACCGGTCAAGTACCGACCCTGATTGACCGAGCGGCAGTCTACCTGGTCCCAGCGAAGAAATCGCCCCTGCTGGCTCTAGATGAAGCCAAAGTGGTCGCCAAGAGCTTTGGCTTTGAAGCAGAACCGATACAGCGGAGTGAGGAATTGTATCAATTCGCTAAAGAATCGCCCCTACCGGCGACAGTGGATATGTATATTTATTGGGGCGTGTTTATCTTATCAACCGATTGGTCTAAGGATCCGGATTTTTTGACTACCAAGCGGTTACCGACCGAAGAACAAGCGATTGATGAAGTCAAAAGTACCTTAAAAAAGGCGGGTTTATTAGATACCGATTTAATCAATGGTGAGGTAAAAATCACTTACCTCAAGGCGGTCAACGGGGTCTACCGAGAAACAGTCAGTTTGTCAGAAGCCGATTTCATCCAAGTGGACTTATACCGGGAAGGTGTCACTGAGACCACACCAGGGTACACCCCCGATCCGCGGCAGGGCTTGGTGCGGGCGGTGGTATCGGGCAACCCCAAGATGAGAATCGTTCAATTAGAATACTATTATTATCCAATTGACAGTAATACCGCTGGGATTTACCCGTTAAAATCGACCGAGCAAGCCTGGGCAGAACTTCAAGCTGGCAACGGTTATATTGCCCAGCTGGATCCAGATATCAGTAGCGTGGTGGTGAGGCGCCTGAATTTGGGTTATTATGAGTCGTTTCAACCGCAATATTACTATCAACCGATTTATGTGTTTCGAGGTGACAACAATTTCGTCGGTTACGTTGAGGCAGTGGCGCCGCCAACTCAATTACCGACGTTAACTCCGGAACCACCGGCTTGATTGGAGTTGAGAGGAAAGTTTTGATAGGCCCAGTCGATTAAAGTTTCGGTTTCGGCAAAGCGATCTCGACTGCCCAAAAGGGTGATAATCAGGGGATAACCATCCCGCTTGACATAAGTTAAGAGACATTCACCCGCGGTTTGGGTCCAGCCAGTTTTAATGCCTAGGACGCCCGGAACAGTAGTTAAGAGTTGATTAAGGTTGGTTAAGGGATGAGTGATTAACCCGGAAGTGTCGGTAACACTGGTTAGTTGAGTTTGAACAATATCTTTGATCATTTCGTTTTGGATGGCCATGTAGCCCAATTTAGCTAAATCATAAGCCGAACTATAATGATTGGGTTCATCAATACCGGAGACATTAGTAAAATGGGTGTTCATTAAGCCTAAATTTAAGGCTTCCTGGTTCATTTGATCGACAAAATAGGCATAACCCTGAGGGTGATGCTGGGCCAATGCGACGGCGGCATCATTGCCGGAATTGATGAGCATGGCTTTCAAGAGATTGGCTACCGACATGGTTTCCCCGGCAGTCAGATTGGCCGTTTGACCGACCGAGCGATCAGCGTCTTTGATGAGAACTGGTTCATCCAGGGCATAGGATTTTAAAGCGACAATGGCAGTCATAATCTTGGTAATGGAAGCAGGGGGTAAGCGTAAATGGGGATTTTTAGCCAACAAAACCGTCCCGGAATCAGGATCAAAAAGATAGATCGCCTGGGCGGTCAGGACCGGCTCAGGCGCAGGATTGAGTGTTTGAGGTTGAGGCACGGCAGTGGGTGAAGACTGAGACAGATTAGCCGCGGCCGGTTGGGGTGGAGTCAGACCGGCAGGTGGTTTGAAATAAAAAGTGATGACCCCAAAGACCGTCAAAATGAAGGTCAGACAGACAATTAAAATTGAATCTTGATGGGCTTTATACCAAGGCGATTTTAACGGTGGAGAATCGGGTTTAGCCACAGACTTAGTGCGGCGCGGTTTCCGGGCTTTGGGCATAGCGTTAAGCGGTAATGATAACTGGCTTTTCGAGTTTAATAAAATCCCGGTAGGCCAGTTTGACGGAACGATCGTGCCGACCGGCATTAAAAACAATTGCTTGATTGTCGGCCAGGCGAGGATCGACGTAGGTTATTAAACCCAGGGTAGAACCAAAAGGCGGGATGGCTCCGACCGCCAGTCCGGTCTTCTTTAAAACCGAGTCTTTACTAGCCAAGACTAAACGCTTGGCCTTAAGGAAAGTACGGAGTTGATCGAGATCGGCGCGGCAATCACCCGGTACTACCAGGAGAATAAAATCTTTATCGGCCTGGAGGATTAAGGCTTTGGCACCCTGGTGGAGGGAAACATCGCCGCGAATCTTCATGGCGTCTTCACTGGTATAGACCGGCTCATGTTCATAAAGCTGGTACTTAATTTGATGAGTTTTTAATAGATCCAAGATGTGTTCATAGGGTGAGGTATATGACCTAGATTTTACCTCAAGGTTTAATTCAGCCAATTGATCGGTAGTAGCAGCCGAGGGAGCTTCAACCACAGCAGTCCGACCTGAGGCGGTAGTCGGGAAAGCAATAACTTCCCGTAAATTAGGTTCAGCCAATAAGACCATCAATAAACGATCTATGCCTGGAGCGATACCCCCATGAGGCGGGACTCCGTAGGTAAAGGCAGTCAGCATATGTTCAAACTGGGCTTTTTGCTCCTGAGTAAAACCAATTAGATCGAAGACTTTTTCCTGAATTTGACGCTGGTGAATCCGAATGCTACCACCGCCAACTTCAAAGCCGTTTAAGACTAAATCGTGCTGGAGACCGCGAACTTTGGTGGGGTCGGTATCCAAGAGCGGAATATCGTCCGGGTGGGGAGCGGTAAACATATGATGGCTCGGGGCAAACTTGGCTTGACCGGAGCCATGGAAATAATCGGTATCGGATTGCTCGGTAAACAAGGGAAAATCGATGATCCAGGCAAAAGCTAATTCGTCCGGATTGGATTGATCTTGGCGTAAATCGGGTTTATCGGTGCCATATTTTTGGATGACCTCGCCATGAGATAGTTTTGGCCAAGGTTGAGGGCTGATATGCTTGGCGGGGAAAATGTCTTTGACCAACTGAGTGAACATAGTTTCGATCAATTGAAGGATTTCGGCTTGATCGGTAAAGGACAGTTCCATGTCTAATTGAGTAAATTCACCATAAGCCCGGTCTTTGCGGGGGTCTTCATCGCGGAAACAACGGGCAATTTGAAAATAACGCTCGAGGCCGGCGACCATTAATAATTGTTTATATTGCTGTGGACTCTGGGGGAGAGCATAAAACAATCCAGGTTGAAGCCGTGAGGGGACGATAAAATCCCGAGCTCCTTCGGGAGTAGTTTTAGTTAAAATCGGGGTTTCGACCTCAACAAATCCTTCCTGGGCTAAATAATGGCGAATAAATTGGGTGACGGCAAAACGCAAACGGAGGTTTTTGGTCAGCCGAGGGCGTCGGATATCAAGATAGCGGTATTTAAGGCGTAGATCTTCGTCAATATCCCGGCCGTCGGTGTCAATCGGAAACGGCAACGTCTGAGCCGGGCTTAACACTTCGAAAGTTGCGAGTTTAACTTCAACCTCCCCGGTGTTGATTTTGGGATTGAAAGCGGTCGGGTCACGTTTGACCACTTCGCCGGTGACGGCCACCACGTCTTCCGGATGCAAAGTTTTAAGCTCCCGGCCACCGACGACCTGGACAACGCCGGTACGATCCCTAAGATCGATGAAATTAACGCCACCATGAGTCCTTAAAGCGTTGACCCAACCCATGAGAGTAACGGTTTGGCCGATTTGTTTAACTGTGGCTTCGGTTAAGGTACGCTCCATATATGCCCCTATTCTACCGCAGTTCCTCTTAAGGCCAAGGGGAAATTTAGGGTTGACAGATAGGATTATGATAATAAAATAGGCAATAGTTATGTTAAAACACGCGGTAACCCAAGCCATTATGCCTATCATCCTTAATTGCGATTAAGGGGGTTTGGCAGCGTAAAGCTGAAAATTAAACCAAACCCCGAACCAAACGGGGTTTTTTTATGGAGTAAAATATGCCTCCACCAACACGTAAAAATGAATTAACTGGTAGACATAGCGGTGAAGGACCGTTAATTGATGGTGAAATCAGGACCGGTTTTGGGAATAGAAAAGTAAAAGTTGAACGCGTTTTTTGGCAAGCAATACAACTTCCTAATGAAGCTGTTTTTAGTATTTTAGGGGTTGCTGAATCAGGCAAAAGATACACTTACGAAGAAATTCCCTCTAATGTTGTTCCTGTTGTAGAAAATGGCACGGTGAGTATCGATACACAAGGTCG
>MHDC01000042.1 GCA_001803415.1 Microgenomates group bacterium RBG_16_45_19
GTTTGCTTTGTATTTGATGGTACAGAAATCAGAGGAAGTTCCGCTACCCACACTCGAACCTGTCACAAATATGTTACCACTGTCATCCACTGCCAAGGCTTTAGCAACATCAATACTGTTATCGGTACCATTGTACCGAACCACCCAAGCTTCATACACCCCCTGAGACGAGGCCGGTTGAACCCATGATGAAAACGCTAACAGAGAGATTAAGTATTTGGGTATCCACATTTTGTTTGCAGAGGCATTTTGATTACCCGATGCAGCTCCTCTTAGGGCAGACACGTTCGGTACATGATGAGTATTCTATGGAACTGACGAACAACAACTTCCCGAAGAGACAGGAGTCCAGGGGCCGCCGTCCTTATTGAAAATATAGCTCAGTCCTCGTATTACGTCACCCAGGGTAATTGTACCCGAGCCATTCCAATCTCCTCGGCATAAAAGTCCAGATAACCAACAGATCGGTGTAGATATGCAGCCGGGTTTGTTAAACATGTAGTTGACGATCGCGATTAAATCGCCAAGCGTATAATTCCCGCTGGCGTCTGCGTCTCCAGGTTTTCCCAGACATACAGGCTCAACTAGAATAAACTTGGAAAGAGATAACACCTGACCGCAGATTTCATTTGTGATTGTATCTACCGATATTGTGGTGTTATCCCACTGGAAGCTATCCTGATTTATCTGGGAGTGACGGTATAACTGAAGATTCAGTTCATTGCTAACTAGATCCTGAGCGTAAGTGAGACATACTCTTATGGAGCCTGAGTACACTGCGCTGGTGCGTACATTATGGTATTTGGGAGGATAATTGGGTACTAGATCAAAACCATATGGCGGAAACGGTCCAAAGGAATCTATCTCCACAGTCGTTTCGCCACTTATTAAAATGCTGTCGAAAAGCACTTGCAGACTATCTGTCAATTGCACTAAGATATTCGCCCCACTTAGCGAATTGCCGGGAGCGTATTTGATGGTAGCATAATCGTAATTGCTCCCAATGCCAGTGCTCAGACCAGTCACGTAGACATAGCCGCTATCGTCCACCCCTAAAGCAGAGGCGATGTCCAGGTCATTTCCAGTACCATTATATCGCCTGACCCAGATAGTGTTTCCGTCTGGGGTATACTTGATAGTGGCATAATCGTATCCAATTTCACCGCTTGAACTCTTACCAGTTACGTAGACCTGGCCTCTTTCGTCCACCTCCAAAGCATAGGCGAGGTCATTATTGTTTGCAGTCCCATTATATCGCCTAATCCAAACAGAGTCACCGTTTGGTGTATATTTGATGGTGGTATAATCTTCATCCGAATCATGGCTAAAGCTCCAACCACTCACGTAGACATAGTAATTACTGTCAACCTTAATAGACTTGGCGATGTCCACGTCATTCCCAGAACCATTGTATCGCCTTACCCAGATAGAGTCTCCGTTCGGGGCATACTTTATAGTGGTGTAGTCATAACCGGACCCACTACCGGTACTTCCACCGGTTATATAGACGTAACCGCTGTCATCGACCTGTAAAGCATAGGCGACATCGAAACCATTTCCAGAACCATTGTATCGCCTTACCCAGATAGTATCCCCATTTGGGGTATATTTAATTGTGGCGTAGTCGGAACCCGATCCGCTGCCAGTACTTCCACCGGTCACGTAGACGTAACCACTATTATCGACCTTCAAAGTAGAAGCTTCATCTGATCCGTTTGCCTTTCCATTGTATCTCCTGACCCAAACCGTGTCTCCGTTTGAGGCATACTTTATGGTGGCATAGTCATAACCGGATGCACCGCCTGAGCTCAAACCCGTGACGTATACACAGCCGCTGTTGTCCACTTGTAAGGCGTAGGCAACGTCGAGACCGTTGCCACTACCATTGTATCGCCTTACCCAGATAGCATCCCCATTTGGGGTATATTTAATTGTGGCGTAGTCATAACCCGACCCACTGCCGGAGCTCAGTCCCGTGACATAAATATAGCCACTGTTGTCCACTTGTAAGGCATAGGCGATGTCCAGACCGTTGCCAGTTCCGTTGTATCGCCTTACCCAGATAGTGTCTCCGTTTGGGGCATACTTAATTGTGGCGTAGTCATAACCGGATGCACCGCCGTAACTCTGACCCGTCACATACACAAAATTACTTTTATCTACGATAATGGAATAGGCGACATCCCTGCCATTGCCGGGACCGTTGTAGAGGGATGTCCAGAGTTCATAGGTGCATTGGGCATAAGCAAAGACGCGCATTATAACGAGGAATAGCAGAGTTGCTATTCCGTTAAATTTGCAACATGATATTCCGGTTCTTATACCTTTAGCAATCATAAAACTTTTCTAAATAAAAGCAAACCCCCACCTCAGTCGTAATAATAGCAAACTTCCGTGAAGAAGTCAAATGGCAAATATAGCCTGTTACATATATGGTAACAGAGCAGGTCAACAAATACTTATAAGGTAAAAATGTGCGGGTTTCTGATATTCTAGACCGTCTAACTCAGGGCCACATGGAAAGGCGAAACGTCGGAAACCACAGCTTCGCTTTTCCTTTGTGGATTCAGAGTAACCTAGGAAGATTCTGAAATTCCGCAAACTCTCCGCAGTAGATGATTCAGGCAGTTGTATCTATCCGACTTTTCAATCTAATGATCACAAGTTTCTGCGTGTTACGTATAACAGTCGATGATAAACCTAAATTCGTCTGCAAACACAGTTTCCTTTTTCAATCTACAACTCACATTTTTGGGCCGAGGAGGACGGGAATCGATCAAGAGGTAACTTAAAATGACAAATGCAATCCTAACTGAAGCCAAACTTAAGGCAAACAAGAAAAATGCTCTGAAGTCTACTGGCCCCAAGACCCCTGAGGGTAAAGCAGTTGTCAAACACAACGCGCTTAAGCACGGGTTGTTGGCCAAAGAAGTAGTAATTACCATAGGAGAAGGGGCAGAGGACCAGCATGAGTTTGAGGATTTGCTAAGTGATCTGAACACTCAGCTCAAGCCGGAAGGCACGCTGGAAGGAATGCTGGTTGAGAAGATAGCAGCTTGTTGGTGGAGACTCAGGAGGGCCCATAAATTCGAAGTGGGTTTGATAAGAGAACAGCTGGATATGGCTGAAGAGGACTATTATGAAGACGAGACCTGGGATAAGAAACGCAAACACAGAACAGAGGAAGTGATTTACGAGGAGATAAGGGAGAGAAAGGGCTGGTCAATAGGCTGGAGAAAGGACAAGAAGAGCCTGTTAAGAATGACCAAGGAGAACCGTCCATTGGATGAGATAATGAACTGGGACGTCAATTGGGGGTGGCTCCGAGATAAAGAAGAGGTTGCTGAACTACTGAGTAACGCAGGCATTGACCCGGATAGTAAGGCATTGTCAGCGATTCAGTTGAGGGAGTTTCTGACCAAACAGGCTGGTTGGGATGAAAAAGCCATTTGGAGGGCACATATTGAGTTGTGTGCTGAGAGGGTGACCAGTTATAAAGAAGAAATCGAAGATTTGGAGAAAGAGATTAGGAAGAACCGTTTTAAGGTCCAGATTAAGAAGCTATTAGGTAATGTCCCAGATAAAGAAGAATTGGACCGATTGCTCAGGTATGAGGCCGCCATAGAAAGACAGTTCTACAAGGCCTTAAACCAGCTGGAAAGACTACAGAGAATGCGTCTGGGAGACAAAATTCCCGCTCCATTGGCAGTAGAAGTTGCTGTGAATACCGAAGATTAGGGTCAAGATTGGCTTTGTTTCGCAGATTTTCCTATTCAAGCCTTACATGCTTCAAAAAAGCGTTTCATTTTGTAGCACAAAGACTTATGTTATCCAAGGGGAAAAGAATGCACATTCTAAGTGTCCGTTAAGGTTAATGTTTTAGGAAAAATTTCGGGAGAAGTGCTTCTCTAAGGGGTAGCCATGGGCAGATATTCTTGGTCAGATAGAGATACAGTTGAGGATTGCAAATGTGTGGACATACCTTGGCTGGCCGAACACGGTTACTTCGGCGGCTACAATTCGGGAACCATTACCTGGACCAGCGCCCTAAGTGGAAAGTCCAGCATAGGTATTGAAGTGTACACTAATGGGGGGTATGGTGGCGATTACATTCGGTTCAGGTACACTCAGTCAAGCACTCTCTCTGGGGAGAAAAGTGACCTGGATTACACGGCCCAATTGGTTACTACTCCCTGTAACTACGGAGGGGTGAGGTACTGGTTTATTTGTCCACTTGTGGTAAGCGGACAGGCCTGCAACAGGAGAGTTTCGAAACTATATTTGCCGCCGGGAGGCAAATACTTTGGATGCCGAACTTGCCATAATCTGACTTACCGGAGCTGCAAGGAACATGATAAGAAGGTGGATTCTTTGATTAGGAATCCGGCCAGGCTAGCGGCCCTGCTTCAAGAAAAAGATCCCACACAGACTCTCTTTTGGGTCTGAAGGTCTATCTCAGGGCACTTGGCAAATCTTAGTGGGCCATCTGTGGTAGTCTTGAATTAGTTTGCCCAAGATTAAGCTGCACGAATTACTTCTTCATTAAACATTCTAATGGCCTCTTGCTCCAGACGGTAGGCTTCGGTGCGCTTGGTGTTAGCTTCGAGCGCAAGGTGGTTAATCTGAGCTTGCAGAGCGCTGTCCTTCAGCAAGGGGACCGTAACCTGAGACAGATGACACGGTTCCATAATATCAACTACTGCTCCGTATATGTTTCTTCTCAACAACTCGTTTCCATAGGAGGAAGCCAGCCAGATGAATACATATCCCGCAATATCATCGGATGTGGGGGTTATGCTCATCACATTACTGCTCATCACCCATCCGTCCCAATGCTTAGGAACAAACGCGACCTTCCCGGGAGTTCCTTTGGCCGTTACCATTATCATGCCATGTCGTAGACGAATGTGGTCCCGAAGTTTCTCGCTATAGTGAGAGGTGGCCAAGTATTTCTTACCGGAAGGATCGAGTTCGTATATTTGTTTTCCTCCCAGCAATGGCACGCCTTGGCCCTCATTCACATAAACACGCTTGAAGTGTTCTGGGAGGATCACGCGTTTGCTGATTCGTGGATCGCCGACTGTAGTTACCTCCGCCGCTTCCTTTCTAAGCTGCCTTAATATGGCATCCACTATTGGGACATGATAAGAGCCGTCAATACGGCCATCGATCTTGGAGAGCATTAGGCTGAAGTTTGGCAGCCCCACGCCATTGACAAAGTAGCGCGGCTTGAGCATGTCCAGCGGGGGTAGATCGAGCGCCCCATAGAGCATAGCTTCTGCCTTGTCCAGGAGCGCGTTCGATTCGTCTCGAAGATCATATGACTTTATTATGCGGTTGTGGATTTTCTTCTTTAGTGCGTCCGGAGGGTTCGGGATTTGTATGTCCTCCAGATGCTCAGGCTCGATATGCTTTACAACCGCTCCGTATTGATTTGTTCTGATGATGGCATTTCCGATTTTCGACTTGATGAAAGCATAAAGAAGGCCGGTATCCGTCTCTTTTTTGCAGGTGATACGAATTATATCGTCACTCATGGTTTTGCAGGCAAGCGTTTCACTTACCAATGAACAGTTCCCGATAGTCCCAGACCTCGTTATAAGAATCTGCCCTTTGGCTACTTTTAGTATTGAAAAGTCCGTCTCACATATAGGTGACAAGTAACCTTTAGGCTGTGGGTCAAGCTCTAATATTTGTGATGGGAGAATAAGGGGGAAATCCGATTTTTCGATAAGAATTCTCTTAAAGCGACCAGGGTATGATGCCTCTGCCATTCCCTTTTCTCCGACTACAGAAACAGCGGGCCATTTACATTGCTTTAGAACTTCTCTGGCGTGCTTCCCTTCGATATCAAATACACTTGCCTCCAAGCGATTGCCTTTGTCCAATATTTCCTGCAATCGCACCATGCACCATCGAAGCTCCTCCTCGGGGAGCTCGGAGGGTTCAATCGGGAGTGGAAGCTCAATCTCCTTGAGTGCTTCGGCGTCTACCATATAATACCTTCTTCCTTGCGCCATTTGTTGAATGTCTCAGCCACGAGCGGTGTCTGGTCGTCAATCACTTTCTTTTTCGATTCCACTTTGGCGGTACGGCCACTATTGGCCGTCTCATTATAGGTGACCAAATCTACCGTCGGGACAAGGATTTCGTTCCCGTGTTTGTCGCGCTTGAAAATTGGGTTGCCTCGTTTGTCATGCCCTATCCTCTCCACCATAGCCATGAATATGGCATAGTCCATCATCTTACCGCTTCGCTCTTCCTCGTGTATTTGCCCAGGTGTCTTTTTCTGGAGAATGAGGACGGATGTTTGTGTGCCGTTCCTAGGCTGAAAGGTATCTCCGTGGAGATCGATACTGGCAAGTATCCTCGTGTTTTGTATCAGCCATTGCGGGATATAACCGAGCCCAGGCGCCCCAAGGATAGAGTCAGGGAGCACAATACCTAATCTCCCTCCCGGTTTGAGTAGTTGCACACACCGTTCCACGAAGAGCTGTTCAGGAGGAACCGAGCTTTGCAACCGCACGGTCTTTATCCAGTTTTTACGGTTAGTCTTGTCGCGTTCCCAAATATGCGCGAGCTCGTATTGCTCCAGAATATTAGGGTCTTTTACAGGTATTTTGCTTCCAAAGGGTGGATTAGTTACGATGACATCAAAGAAGCCAATGGTACTATGGCGAGAAAGTGCCGATTGCTCCACATCGAGCGCACCGGCCAGTTCTGTCCGGAATATTGCTTCCCATTGGTGCGGCGGCAAGAGTGAGTCCGTCTGATAGATATTCCCGCTTCCATCATTGTTCATCACCATATTCATCTTGGTTGCCTTGACCAGATCGGGGTTGAGATCAAAACCGAAGAAATTGGTCGTGGCAATATCTCTTATGCGCTGGTCAAATGCCTTCTTCTCATTGTCATTCCACTCCGCTTTCGGCTTGCCGATCTCCTTCTTCATTTTTTGTTCGAGGTCTGCAATGATTTTGTTCATTGCGATGACAAGGAATCCCCCTGTGCCACAGGCCGGGTCAAGTACTCGATCAGTCTCGCAGGGAGAAAGCATTTCGACGGTCATGTGCATGACATTGCGCGGCGTGAAGAATTCACCACGGTCGCCCCTCAAGTTCGCTCCGACGAGCTCCTCATATGCCTTGCCCTTTATATCAATGTGCGTGTTAAGCAATGAGTATTTTTGAAGTTCGCTGACGACATAAGCGAGGCTACGCGGCTTGAGCTTTATCTCGTCATTCCGGTCGAAGATGCGCGGATGCTTTCTTCTTACCTGGTCGAAGATTTTACCGATGCGCTTTTGGACAGTGAGTTGGCCGTCGGGCGTGGAACGTTCGCCGGAGGTGGCGTAAAACTCCAGAGGGTTAGGGACGTTTTTCTCATCCTCGATCTTGCAGAAAATGACCTTGAGTAGCTCAAAAAACGCCGGCTGTTTCTGCATGCCGTCGGTTACGTAAATATGATTGTGGCAGCTTTTGAAAACAAAAAGGAGGTTGTCTTCAACCGCGTTCTTGAGTGTAGAGCGTTTAGGCCGGTCAATATCTTCTAATTTCCCGTCCGCGGAAGGTATATCGTTGAAATCTATAAATTGGATTTTCTTCCTTTCGCTGACTATCTTCCGGAATACCTCTTTATGCTTTCCGTTTGTCCACATCCCCCATTCGCAGTTAGGGCATGCCGCCATATATGATTGAAGCTGGCCGACACCGTCTTTTTTTGCTGTAGGCTCAACACTTTCTTTTTTACATTCAATGATGGTCTGGATGTTTTCCTGCGAGCGCTCGGGGCTTTGGGCGGAGAAAATTACTATGTCTCCGCGTGGTTTTCGTGATCCAACAGCGATTGTATACTCTATGGCGATTAGTTCCTTTTTATACTTGTGCTCATTGACCAGCCGCTTTTCTATATTTTGGCGGACATACTCCTCCGGCGTATCATTACGGAATTTACCGTCAATGTAGTCACAGATTTTACCCTCGGGGATGACAATCATTTGTGGCATTGCAATCACCTCTTTTTAGAGTAAACTAACAGTGCTCATATTGAACTTCAGAACGCCCCGAATATTCTCGCGAGTGCCCTATAAGACACCCTTGTAAGCAGAGTGGTCCGGTCGTAACCAATGACATATCATTCGGTCGCGAACAGCCGCCATTTTATAGCGGTGCTTCATATGGATCGGCGTTACCTTCCTACCGTCTTTATATTTCCCTTCCCAGATAAGCTCAGTCATATCCCTCTCAGCCCTAATTTTCCCATGTAATTAGTAGAATATCCATTACAATAGCGAGTCAGACTGGGCCTGTCAAGACTTGTGATAATCTACCTAGATGCTCTTCGGAAATGCCTACATTTAAGCTCGGTAGGCTTATACCCTAATCACAAATTTATAACACAAAACGATTGACTTTTCAATGTGGTGAATTAACTTAATTAAAGTAAGGACTGCAACGGCAAAAACGAACCCAGTCCTGCCTGATTACCGACAGGTGCAATCCTGACGTTACAGGCTGGACTGGGTTTTTTTATGAAATGTCCGAATATAGACTGCAAGGCAAATCTCAGAGGGGACCGCCATGTATTCAAGGTATTGGACAATTTCTATTATCCCAACAAGATTCTCCGTGAAAGACGCTGTAAACTCTGCGGTACATCGTTTATGA
>MHDC01000043.1 GCA_001803415.1 Microgenomates group bacterium RBG_16_45_19
GCAAGAACTCGACGTAACGTTGTTGGATGGTTTTATTTTTAAAAAACTTCTTAACATTGGAGAGGAAAATTTGGGATATTTAAAGGATAGAGATGAGGTCCTTGAAGAGGTACATGGAGGCCGCTACGATGCCGCCTTTTTGATGAATCCACCTACTATTCAACAGCTTCAGAGAGTCGTGCAAGCCAACGAGATTATGCCACGTAAAACGACTTTTTTTTACCCCAAGGTGGCTACCGGCTTGGTACTTAACAAAATTGTTCCTGGGGAGGAGATAGTATAAGAATGATACAAGATATGGCATCAGCCAATATCGACAACGAAACAGTTGATGTCCTTTTTAATGGTAAACTTAGGGTAAGACAGCCGTTACATGGTTACCGATTTTCTATCGTTTCCATTTTGCTTGCCGCTTTTACATGGTTGAAAAAAAAAGAAAGGATCGCAGATCTTGGGACAGGCGTAGGAATTATCCCCCTTTTGCTCGCTATGAGGAATGAAGGCATTGAGCAGATTGTGGGTATTGAGCTGCAGGAAAAGCTGGCTGGCGTTGCACTGCAAAATGTGTCCATGAATGGGCTTGATGATATTATTCGAGTTTATAACGAAGACATCAGATCGATTAATGGGGCACTACTTCCCGCTGAGTTTGATGTAGTAGTTTCCAATCCTCCCTATTATCGAGTTTCCAGCGGGAGGATTAATCCATCATTACAGAAAGCGATTGCCCGACACGAAGTTTCGTGTACTCTCGATGACGTGTTGCGTGCAACCTCATATCTCCTAAAAGAGAGCGGGAGATTTTTTATTGTTTTTCCGGCATCAAGAACAATCACCTTGCTTCATCGATTGCGCAGCTTTGCTCTGGAGCCTAAGAGACTTCGATGGGTACATTCATATCAGGGTGAACAGGCTAAATTCATTCTTGCAGAAGCGCATAAGGGGGGAAAAGAAGAGGTAGAGGTATTGCCTCCTCTCATGCTATATACCCAGAGTGGAAAGTATTCACCGGAAATAGAAAAGATATATTCCGGCGCTATCATACATTAAGATAAAGGAGCATAGTTATGAGAAAAAAAACAATGGGATTAGTTACGCTAGTGCTTGCACTTTCTTTTTTTATTTCTGCGTGTTCTCTTTTTGGTAAGAAAGAAAATCAACAGGTTTATAATAAGGGAAAAGAAGGGCAGTGGGTCTACAGTCAACAAAAGAATTCTCCGACAGGAGATCAGAAAAGAGCGACGAGCTATTCCAAGAGGCCTTACGAAGGGAAAGACACAGGGGGCGATGCGGTTTCTGAGCGTGTGGAGTCCAAACCTGCTCTTACGCCCTATCTCTTTGGAAGATTGAGATATAAGGTAGTGATAGCCGAGTTTCAAGATAACACTAAAAAGTCTCGACAGAGTTTTAGCTCAACCGTCATGGAACAATTGTCTAAACAACTTGATGAGACCGGTGCTGTTGTTGTGGTAGATAGGGACCAGGTGAAAAAAATCCTCGGTATTGTTGAAGGTGGATCTTCTGTGACACCATCATCACTTGTAAAATTAAGAACCTTATTAGGTATTCAAGGAGTAATAGTAGGAACTATTCAGGATGTTATGGTTGGTACCGGTAAAAAAGAAAAGACTGAGGAATCCATGGCTATTACAAAAATTGATGTCCGAGTATTCGACACGGAAACAGGAAGCGTGCTTAAAGTCATCAAGAGTGAAAACCCTATTTTCGCGTCTCATACGGAAGGAGCATTAAGCCAGGATAAGGCAATACTAAATGCAATTGATTTCACCCTGCGGAGTGTTACGGATGGGATATTGCGAGGTTTAGCTGGACTGGAATGGTCTACCAGCGTAGCCTCGGTTGACGGCGATAAAGTGTATCTTAATGCGGGTAAATTATCGGGACTTAAAGCCGACGACATACTTGAGATCTATGCGATTGGCAGGGAAATAAGGCATCCGGTTACGGGCTTATCTTTGGGAAGATTGCCGGGGCAATTGAAAGGCACGATCAAAGTAGGTCAATTTTTTGGCCTGGATGCGGCTGAGGCAAAAATAGTAAGCGGCCGGGAAATATCAACTGGTGATCTCGTGAAAATTGCAAAGCAGCAAGGCCATTAATAACCTCATACAAATTATCAATGAATTAAGCTAACCGATTGTTTTCTTAATATTTATGTCGTAATATAATTGGCCCCTTTTAAAAAAAGGGGCCAATTATATTTTTGTACGTTGCCAATATTGTCATAATAGCCGTAAAATTATACAAATTTCTTGTTATGTTTATCGCTATAAGTCGTTACTCTTGCGAAATACAGGTAAAAGACCTATAATAAAACGCTGCCAGAAAATGGCTTTAGTTCTTGTTTGAAACAAGAATGACTTTAAGACATCTTTTAAAAAAAGGTATGTGACGGGATGAGCGCCATAATGGTCATCAAAGAAATACAAATCAAGACTTCGGCTCGTAATGATTTGATTGATATTACCCCATTAATTGAAAAAGTTGTAACGGAGGCGGGAATATCACAAGGCATTTGCGTTTTATTTGTGCCTCATACGACTGCCGCAGTGACAATCAATGAAAACGCAGATCCAAGCGTCAAGGTTGATATTATCGCCTCATTAAACATGTTGGCTCCTAGTGGGAATCACTATCAACATCATGAGGGAAATGCGGATGCACATATTAAGGCCTCTCTCATAGGACCTTCAGAATGCATCCTGGTGCAAGGGGGACGATTATTCTTAGGAACATGGCAAGGAATTTTTTTCTGTGAATTCGATGGACCACGAACGAGAAAAATATGCGTGAAACTAATATAGCCTAATATTTAAATATTGTATAGTACCGCGTCATGATTCTAATTATCCTATAAAATATTGTTCAAGATCATAATCATAACGGTGAAAGATGTTTAGAGCAAAACCTGATCATGATATTGAAATTTGTCAACAATGTAACGTATTACAATTCAACAAGTATGAGAAACATCTTCCGATCGCATACGTTGCATTAAGATGGGGGGAATTCTAGTGAAAGAGGTATATCTTGTTACCGGCGGTGCAGGATTTATAGGATCTCATATTGTAGATGAATTAGTCGAAAAAGGAATAGGGGTAAGAGTCCTCGACAACCTCACAACGGGTACGCTTGAAAATTTACGGAACCAGATAGATAAAATAGAATTTATTGAGGGTGATATTCGTGACGTCGCTACGGTAAAGCGAGCCATGAACGGAGTAGATGTTGTTCTGCATCAGGCTGCTATGGTTTCCGTGCCTTTATCGATTGATAAACCAAAAGAAACTACGGAATGCAATCTTAATGGTACGTTGCATCTCCTTATGGCTGCTCGCGAAGCCGGCGTCCGTCGCTTTGTCTATGCATCTTCATGTGCCGTATACGGTAATGATCCTATTCTTCCCAAGGTCGAAGATCAGCCACCGGCACCTCTTTCTGCCTATGCTGCATCTAAGCTGGCTGCTGAATACTACTGTCAGGTCTACCATCGCGTCTATGGACTGGAGACGGTCTGTCTGCGCTACTTTAACGTCTTCGGTCCTCGGCAGGACCCTCTCTCCCCATACGCCGCCGTGATCCCGAAATTTATCACCCTTGCTTTAGCTAAAAAGCCCCTCGTAGTGTACGGTGATGGTGAACAGGGCAGGGATTTTTCTTTTGTTGAGAATGTCGTGCAAGCTAATCTTTTAGCTTGTAATACCGTCGGGGCAGTTGGTGAGACATTTAATATAGGTTGTGGCGAAGAAATGTCAATTAATCAATTGGTAGAGAAATTGAAAGAAATCATCAAAACAGATATAAACGTAAGATATAGTGATCCCAATACAGGAGATATTAAACATTCCGTCGCTAGTATAGAAAAGGCACAAAGACTCTTGGGTTATACTCCAACTACTACGTTGATAGATGGATTGCACAGGACAATTGAATGGTACAAAGCAATCAAGTAAAAAATATTATGACTGTTGACGTTGAAGAGGCTTTTCATAGAAATGATATGGTCCTCTCTGCCAAACAGCGCTTGAGGCTAAGCGGAAGAGTGGTCGAGCAGACGCAACGACTTATTTCTCTTCTACGGGCTAAGCAGCAAGGGGCAACTTTTTTTGTTCTCGGAGAGGTTGCAGCACGGTATCCGGATTTGGTGCACATGATTGTAAAAAATAAGTTTGAGCTTGCTTTGCACGGTTATGGGCATCGACTCGTCTATGAACAAAAAGAACATGCCTTTCGACGTGAGATCAGCAGGGCAAAGACCATGCTGGAAAAAATCGGCGGCATGAAAGTCATTGGTTTTCGTGCTCCCTCATGGTCGATTACCGCAAAATCCCTTTGGGCATTACGCGTGTTGGCTGAGATGGGCTTCAAGTACGACTCCAGTATACTTCCTGCAAAGGTAAATCTTGGGGGTATGTACTATTCTAATCCCCTGATACATCGTAGGCTGGAAGCTGACATCATTGAGATACCGCCTTCTGTAGTAAATGTATGGGGGATACACTTGCCTTTTTCCGGCGGGCTATATCTCAGGATGTTACCCTATGCCTTTATCCGTTCCTGTATAAGGAAATTAAATAAAAAAGGCATGCGAGCAGTCATTTATCTTCATCCGTGGGAAATGGATAGCGATCTTCCTCGGCTACCACTAGGTATTAAGGGGAGATTTGCTCTCTACCATAATATCAATACCGTACGGCGCAAGGTAGAACAATTGCTGAAAGATTTTTCCTTCATTTCCATTCGTGAGGTGTTATGAGATATGACTTATCTTTTTCGACCTAGCTTTGAGTCAGAATGGCTGCTGATAAAACATAAAAGTATATGAAAGTGTTAAGGTGATGAAGTCAAATCTTGCCTTTATTTTGGTGAACTGGAATACGAAAGAACTTATTTTAGATGCCGTGCATTCCATTATTGAAACGGTTTCCGAGTATAGCTATAAAATCATTATTGTGGAAAATGGTTCTTGCGACGGTAGCGCCGAAATGGTAAAAAAGTTTTTTCCGGAGATTTGCCTCATCCGTAATAAGAAAAATTTCGGTTTTGCTAGGGCTGTTAATCAGGGATTGGCGCTGGCAAAGGCGCGTTATATCTTTTTATTGAATAGCGATGCCCGACTCCATGGGAGGGCAATAAAAAACCTTGTAGAATTTATGGAAAAAAATCGCGGGGTCGGCATCGCGGGCGGTCAGCTCATCGATATAGACGGCTCACGCCAAAACTCCATCGCGTCTTTTCCATCATTGGCAACGGAACTCCTTAATAAACGATTATTACGGATTATTTTCCCCCATCGATACCCCGGCAAAGAGCGTGATTATCCGAGTCCTATTGACGTTGATTCCTTGGTAGGTGCCTGTCTTATCGCTCGTCGTGAGGCCATACAAGAGGTAGGAAACCTCGATGAAGGATATTTCTTTTTTTTAGAAGAGACGGACTGGTGTAGGCGAATGAAAGCACATGGCTGGCGTGTCAGCTTTGTCCCAGCAGCCCGCATTGTCCATCTGCAAGGGGCGAGCGCTCGTCGTGTCAAGACCGAGGCGAAGATCGAATATTATCGCTCTCGCTATCGTTTTTTTACCATTTGGTATGGAAAGTCAACGACGGCTTTTTTAAAAATAGCATTGATGCTGCGACTAGTGGTCGAGATAGCGTTGAATATATTCTTGCTTTGGGAGAGAAAACATCGCGATCGCTGGAAGAGTTACTGCCGACTCTTGGTATGGCACTTGAAATCTTGTCCTGCCAATCAAGGTTTGAGAGAGGTGAACAATGTTACGACAAATCAGCAGCAGGATTAATATCCATACACTCATAGAGAAATTTAAAAAGACCTCACTTCTCGTTGTAGGCGACATCATGATTGATGAGTTTATTTGGGGAACTGTCTCCCGTATCTCACCCGAGGCGCCGGTGCCTGTCGTAGCTGTCACGCGTGAGGACCTCCTTTTGGGCGGGGCAGCAAATGTCGTCCATAACGTCCATAGTTTGGGAGGACAAGTCTTGCTGGTCGGGGTGATCGGAAACGACAGAATGGGCGAGCGAATCAAAGAACTCCTGGCATATGAGAAGATCGATGGTGATGGGCTCATCACAGAGTCTTTGCGTCCGACGACTGTCAAGACAA
Source organism: Microgenomates group bacterium RBG_16_45_19 (assembly GCA_001803415.1). Classification (GTDB taxonomy): domain Bacteria; phylum Patescibacteriota; class Microgenomatia; order UBA1400; family RBG-16-45-19; genus RBG-16-45-19. The sequence continues at coordinate 6,149 of MHDC01000043.1, forward strand.
GGGTCATTGCCCACAACCAACAGGTAGTCCGATATGATCGAGAGTATAAAGAGCCTATCAGCCTTCAAAGCCAGGAGAAAATATGCCGCTACGTCGATTCGCACTGGAATGCAGTTGATGGCATTATTATATCTGACTACGGAAAAGGTTTGCTCCATCCAACGCTGATGAATTTGATAATGGAAAAGCAGAAAAAAGACGGGAAAGTAGTTGCCGTAGACCCTAAAATGAATAATTTTACTCTATATCGCGGAGTAACAATTATAACGCCGAATCGTTTAGAGGCGGAGGCAGCGGCAGGTATGCAGATAACTGATGAGAAATCTCTTATGAAGGTGGGTAATGCTTTGTTGGATCGCTTTGCCAGCGAGGCCGTACTTATCACGAGGGGCGAAGAAGGAATGGTGCTCTTTGAACGATCGGGAACCGTCGTGAATGTGCCGACTGTCGCTAAGGAGATCTATGATGTTACCGGAGCTGGCGATACGGTGATTAGTGCCTTAACCCTGTCGCTGGCATCGGGGAGTTCTTATTCCGAGGCTGCTGTCGTGGCCAACTATGCCGCGGGCATTGTCGTAGGCAAGATTGGTACCGCGACGGTCACCCCTGAGGAATTACAAAAGGCTATCGTAGAACATGCTGATGCATAATGCTAAAGCCATGAATGGCCATTACTTCTAGTATATAATTTCTAAAAAGATTTTCGGGGACATCCTGTACGTAAAAAGGAACAATGAATAATTAATTTGTATGGATGAGGGGAAGCGGAAGACTTTGCTATGGATGTATGAGACGTTATTGAGTTCTTTCGGCCCTCAAGGTTGGTGGCCGGCAGAAACGCCGTTTGAGGTGATAGTCGGGGCTGTTTTGACTCAAAATACCGCCTGGAGAAATGTTGAGCGCGCGATAGATAACCTAAAAAAGGCAGGGGTATTATCGCCCTCCCGCTTGAGCAAACTTACAGAAAAGAAATTAGCAAAACTCATTAGATCGGCGGGTTATTATAACGTCAAGGCAAAAAGACTAAAGAACGTCATGAATTTTCTTAACCGTGAATATGGCGGTGCTCTCTCCCCCATGATTAAGGATTCTTTGCCGGCGTTACGAGAAAAGATCCTTGCGGTCAAAGGAATAGGTCCCGAAACTGCCGATAGTATCCTCCTTTACGCGACGGGAAAACCGATTTTCGTGATTGACGCCTATACGCGGAGGGTATTATCGCGTCACGGCATAATAACGGACGGTGTGACATACGAGAATATCCAAACACTGTTTATGCAAAACCTTCCCCATCAGGTATCCTTGTTCAAGGAGTTTCATGCCCTCTTTGTTCGCTTGGCAAAGACATATTGTAAAACAACCCCCATTTGCCGGGGATGCCCTTTGGAGCCGCCATGGCCTACATTGAGCGGGAAATAAGGCGCCTTATGGGTAAGGCCATACACCGCTACCGCCTGATACAAGATGGTGACCGCATACTGGTAGCAATTTCCGGGGGGAAGGACAGCTTGGCGATGTTGAACCTTTTGCACGAACGAAAAAGCCGCGTACCCATAAAGTACGACTTGAAGGTACTGACAATTGATCTTGGCTTTGAGGGGAGTGATTTTGAGTTATTAGGTCGATACATCGAGTCTCTAGGATATGACTTCCTCCTCAAAAAAACGCAAATCGGGCCGTTGGCCCATAGTGCCTTCAACAGAGAAAATCCCTGCTTTCTCTGCGCGCGGCTGCGGCGTAAGATTTTTTTCGAGACAGCGCAAGAATTTGGTTGTAACAAAGTAGCTTTGGGACATCATAAGGATGACATTATTGAGACATTTTTAATGAATGTCTTCTACACCGGGGAGATAAGCACGATGGTGCCATACCAGTCCCTTTTTAAGGGAGCGCTTGCCCTTATACGACCCTTGTCCTTGATTGAAGAAGATAAGATTCAGGCCTACGTTAAACTTCGCGCGCTGCCCGAGGTAAAGGATTGTTGCCCCTCTCGCGGCATGAGCCGCAGGGGGGAAATAAAACGTCTCGTTGGAGAATTGTCAAAAAGGGATAAAAGGATAAAAGGTAATATCTATGCTGCGCTCAGTAATGTTAAGGGCGAGTACCTCATACCCGTTCATGTATCGAGTCGTTAGGATGACTTCAGTTATGGCCTTCTGTCTTTTCTCGCTTACCTGTTCTTCTCAGAGTGGCGAAGAGGATAGCTATCGGTCTGCTCGCCAGCACATGGTCTCTCAAGACATTCAGGGACGCGGCATTGAGGATGCAAGGGTTTTAGGGGCCATGCGAAAGGTAAAACGACACCTCTTCGTACCTGATCTATACCGTCCTATGGCCTATGCAGATCGTCCCCTACCGATCGGTGAAGGGCAGACGATATCACAACCGTATATCGTAGCCTTAATGACATACCAGCTACACCTTCAACCAGGCGATACGGTATTGGAGATAGGTACCGGTTCAGGATACCAGGCCGCTATCTTGGCCGAGTTGGCCAAGGAGGTCTATTCTATTGAGGTCATCGAGAAGTTGGCGCACACTGCGCAAGAGCGATTGCAGAGATTAGGCTACACCAACGTGTGGGTCAGGAGCGGCGATGGCTTTTACGGTTGGGCTGAACACGCCCCCTATGATGCCATCATCATAACCTGTGCCACGCCGATCATCCCTGAGCGCTTGGTCGAGCAACTCAGAGAGGGGGGGAGGATGATACTCCCCTTAGGAGATAAACCGTTTGGCCAAGGGGCCACCGTAGGTCACCAATCCCTCACGTTGATTACCAAGAAGGGGGAGAAGATTGAGCAGCAGCGGCTCGAGGATGTCGTCTTCGTTCCAATGACAGGGGAGATAGACAAGGAAAAGAAGTAATGGTGCAGTTGGGAAACAAGTGGAAGGTCTCAGCCGTAGGTGACGCGGCCAAAAGACCACAGCGTGATCTCGAGCGGGTTAAGAGCGAGCTTAAGCAATCGCGCGAGCGATGTGGCAAATTGGAGATCCTTACTAAGCTTAGCCACCTGCTCAATTCGTCTCTCGACTTTGCTTATGTTAAGAAGGAGGCTATCACGGCGGCAACGGAACTTCTCGACTGCGAGGCCAGCTCCTTGCTCTTGAAGGACGAAAGAGGGAAACTTTTTTTTGAAGTAGCGTTGGGAGAAAAAGGAGAGATCGTAAAACGGTTTCGGCTCAAGATGGGGGAGGGTATCGCAGGATGGGTGGCGATGCACGACGAGCCGCTCATCGTCTTAAAGGCGCAGGAGGACCCACGTTTTTTCAAAGATATTGATCAGGCAGCTGGATTTATCACTAAGGATATCATTTGTCTACCCCTGAGGATTAAAAACACGATCATCGGAGTTATCCAGGGCATTAATAAACGGACCGGTGAATTTACGCATGATGACCTTGACCTCTTTCAGTCTCTTGCCGATCAAATTGCTATCGCGCTGGATAATGCACGTTTATATGAGGAATTGAATGAGATGGCGCGGCAACTTGTTGATGGACTCTCTGAGGCCATAGAAAAGAGAGACAGTTATGCCGGGGGGCACCCTCAGCGAGTCTTGCACATCTGTATGGCAATTGCCAAGTATTTGCCGCTGTCCCCTGAGGATAAGCGACAGCTCAGCCTTGCAGCGATCCTCCATGACATAGGCAAGGTGGGAATCGCTGATCAGATCTTGACGAAAGATGGACGGCTGACCGTGGAGGAGTTGGAGATTATCAGGGAGCATCCTCGCATCGGTGCAACCATCGTCGGAAACATCAAACAATTGCGGCCGATTATTCCCGGAATCAAATATCACCATGAACATTATGACGGCTCTGGGTACCCGGAAGGACTCCATGGTGAGGAAATTCCCCTTATTGCCAGGATCATTGCGGTGGCAGACACCTACGATGCTATCATCCATGAACGATCCTATCACCGGGGAGTCAGCAAGGGAGAGGCCGTAGCGGAAATTACCGAAAATACCGGGACCCAGTTCGATCCCAAAATAGTAACCGTCTTTGCGCAGGCACTGGACAATGGCGACATTTAACACCGACGAAAACCAATCGGCTCACAACAGCCGTGATTGTTAGATCAACGTTTTAAAACGCTCTATATCGTCCGGCGTGTCTATACCAAGAGAGGGTGACGAGCAAACAACCGTTTTGATCTTATATCCGTTTTCCAATATCCTCAGTTGCTCCAATCTCTCCTGCAGTTCAAGAGGGGTAGGGGAGAGGGTGGTTACCGTGAGGAGAAAATCGCGTCGAAAGGCATAAAGTCCTATATGTTGCCAATACCCCTCTAACTCCTTTGGCCAAGCCGGAGGTGACCCTTTGGTCAGGGCCACCGGCGGCTCATCTAATCTTTTCATAAGTTTCACACCTTCATGCGACTCACCATTGGCCAAGGGGCCACTGGCTAAAGAGCCACCGGCTAAAGAGCCACCTTCGGCTTCGGCTTCGGCTCTCTTCTCTAGTATATATCGAGGATAGGGTATTGGTGCGCGGGAAAAGTAGAGGGCAAACCCCTCAAAATCCACAACGACCTTGACCACATTGGGGTTATAGAGGTCAGCAGCTCCAGTAAGAGGCGTTATCAGCGTAGCGACTTTGAGCGTTGGGTCCAATGCAAAAGGTGCAATAGCGCCATCGATATCCTTGGGGTTAATCAGAGGCTCGTCCCCCTGAACATTTACGATAAGAGTAGCGTCTATTCCCGCTGCCACTTCTGCTACCCGTTCTGTTCCCGTGCGATGGCCGGTCGAGGTTAAGACCGCCTCCCCCCCGAAACCTTGAACCGCCGCGACTATCCGCTCATCGTCAGTGGCAACGATCACCTGCTGGACCGATGATAAACGAACCCGTTCATAAACGTATTGAATGAGGGGCTTGCCCTTTATGACGATAAGCGGTTTACCAGGAAGGCGGGTGGAACCATATCGAGCGGGTATAATGGCAGCAGCCTTCATGATGAAGGAATAGCGAATTATCGACGAAAAGTCAATTCCTTTACAACTCGGTGGTGGGCCAATAAAACAGGGGTCTCCGCTATGAGACCCCTGTTTTGCCTTAGTATTTGATTTACGAATTTGATCTAAGACAGAGCAATCTTGACTACCTCATCCATACGTTGGACGAACTTGAATTCCAACCCCTCCTTGACATGCTCTGCCAATTCTTCCAGGTCCTTTTCATTCTTCTGGGGAAGGATAATGGTCTTAATCCCCGCCCTCTTGCCTGCTAATACCTTCTCCTTGATGCCGCCGACCGGTAGGATCAAGCCCCGTAACGTGATTTCGCCGGTCATGGCCACGTCATTGCGTACCGGTTTGTTGGTCAGCAGTGAGGTCAGGGCAATAAACATTGCTATCCCCGCTGATGGTCCATCTTTGGGAATACCGCCTGCAGGGACATGGATGTGTATGTCGTTCTTCTGATAAAAGTTTTCCTCGATCCCCAGGTCCTTGGCCTTGGACCTGATGTAACTCAGGGCAGCCTGGGCCGATTCTTTCATCACATCACCCAGTTGCCCGGTGAGAGAAAGTCCCTTTTCGCCGTTCATCTTGGTGGCCTCCACAAAGATGATGTCTCCTCCGGTG
>MHDC01000044.1 GCA_001803415.1 Microgenomates group bacterium RBG_16_45_19
TCCACCAGAAATTACACCAACTATCAAACTACTTCTCCAAAAATCCACCAGAAATTACACCAACTATCAAACTACTTCTCCAAAAATTAAGCTCAGGTCACTAATTTGCGCAAGTCAGGTGAATACGGTTCAGTCATCGACTCATGCACCAATGGTGCTGCAAACATGACAAGTAATTCAGTACTTAGATAAAAAAATGAAATTGCTGCTGCCCAATGTACGTTTCGATATATTTGATCAACGTTTTCCTGTTTAGCCTCACTCATATGTTAACACTAGTATACTATGCGCTAATCACTCCCCCTCCCAAACAAATCTCCCTATTATAGAAAACCACACTTTGCCCCGGCGCCACTCCAAATACTGGCTTCGCCAGTTGAACCATGAGTCTTGAATCACGAATCACGATTTTTGCCAATATTAATTGGCCTCCATGACGAATTCTCACTTTTACATTTGATAAATCTTGTATCGTACTTCGTGTCTCATGTCTCAGATAAACCTCCCCCACTTCAAACTCCCTCCTCATACACGCTTCTCTCGTCCCCACTACTAAAATATTTTTCTTGAGATCTTTTTTAAAGATATACAGCGGTTTTGTTTGTGGCGATACATTTTTTACCTCAAATCCATGTCTTTGCCCGATGGTATAAAACCACACCCCCTTATGCTCTCCCACCACTTTGCCACTTACATTGGCCACTTCCCCTCGCTTCTCTTTAACCCCCATCCGCTGTAAAAATTGCTTCACCCCCACCTCGCCAACAAAACAAATGCCCTGAGAATCCGGTTTCTTGGCCACTGGCAACTTTAGTTCCTTCGCCTTATGTCTAACCTCATCCTTAGTCATCCCCCCAATCGGGAACAAAATATGCCGCAGCTGTTCTTCTCTTAACTGATATAAAAAATAAGTCTGATCTTTGCGCTTTTCTTTTGGGATTAGGAGCTCAAATCTTGTATCTTGCGTGCTCCGCACGCAGGCATAATGCCCTGTCGCCACATAATCAAACTCCTTCTTCAGGACCCACTCGTAAAACAACCCAAACTTAATCTCCCGGTTACAGACCACGTCCGGATTCGGCGTTCGCCCCGCTTCATACTCCGCCTTAAAATACTCCAGGACTTTCTCCTGATATTCTTTTCTAAAATCCAACACTTCAAAGGGAATTTCCAACTTTAAAGCTACATCCAACGCCTCTTTGCGATCTTCATCTGTCCGGCACCCTGGTCCCCGGTAACAGAGTAAGAATACACCCGTTACCTCATAACCCTGCTCCTGAAGCAGCGCCGCCGCTACGGCCGAATCCACTCCACCAGATAACCCCACCGCCACTTTAATGGTTCTATTCATAATCATCACTTCCACCCCATCAATGCCATCGCCACCATAATATTTCGATGTTCTTCCGTATTAATATCTCCTTCATCTCTAACCAACCGGCCGGCGGTAAGATTCAAATTCTTTCTTAACTCCCTCTTCAAACTATGATAATCAACCTGGTCTTCTACCCCGGCAATTTTATAACACACTCCAGTCTCAGCCATTAAATCCACCACTTGGAGTCTCATCATCTCCTCAAAGTCATTAACCAGCTCCTCAACCGCCCACTGGTCTTTATCCACTCGATCCAGATAATAATCAGATTCACCAATCACCACATGAGTTAAAAAGTAACCCCGTTTTATTTTTTGTTTCATCTGGCCCCCAACCTGGAGATATTTTGTTAACCAGTTATATAAACCTTCATCAAGATCTACTCCCCCGAAACGCCGCAAATCATAGATCCTCTCAACTACCCAAGCAGGATCAAGCCGAATCAAATCTTCTTTTCTCATCAACCGGATCAAACTTATAAGCCGATCTTTGTCAAGCATTTTCCAATCAGTTTTCACTCCACTCCAGCTTAGATACCTTAAATTCTCCAAATAATCCCCCCAGAACTTAACCTCCGGATACTTTTGCCTTACCTCAAACCTATCCCATCCGTTCGATTTGTCCGGAAACACTTTTACTGGCCGCTTTGACCCATATTCCCTTCGCTCTTGGCCGTTAAGTCTATTTAGAATCATGATACTTTTCTTAGTCTGTTTTAACGTGCTTTTAAAACGCGACCACCAAATTTTATCTTTCGTCACCAACCAAGCCCTATAAGCAAAGTGGCGCTGTTTGTCCCACCATAAATCAGGCCAGCGCTCCTCATAAGTCTGCAGGATTTGCTTGCCAGTTTCCATGCTTATCCACTTTTCACTAAAAAGCCAGCTAGGTCTCTCCGTCCAATTAACATTGGCCGCCTTAATTTTTTTCGGTCAGATATATTGGCCGAACTCACGATTTTCCGGCCACCCAAAAAAAAGGTTAAATTTACAATCGGTCGTTTTTCTCTCCCCAAGGCACTCCGGTAAAATTCTTCATAAAGGACATTTTCTGGAATCAATAGCCCTAAACCCCGAGCCAAGGTTTCATCAATACTACTTCTAAAGGCTCCGGTGTCTAATTTTGCTTTGACCGGTACTTTTTCACCCATTTGATTTACCACCTCAACCGTTTCAAATACCCCAATTACCTTAGGTTGACTCCCGATATCAGCCACTTCTTTATCGCCAAAAAGATCTTGAGCAATCTTTATTCCCTGTTGCGGTGTCTCCACCTCCAACCCCTCCACCCGCACCAACCGCCGCCTTAATCCAGCCCGGTTGCACAACTGAATTTTTAAGCCCGGTTGAGCGTTAATTTCCAAAACTTTAGGCAAAGTCTTTCCCGGCGTCTTAAGCGACGGTTGTAAGACAATATCCGCCCGCATATAGCCCAAACCCGAAGCATCGGCACATAAAATGGCTATTTCCATCACTTGCTCCCACTCCGGAATCTTAATGCCCCGTAGCCGGTGTCTGGTCTCCGGGAAAAAATCGACATAATGAGTGTATTGCACCGCATGAGTCGTTACTCCCGCCGCCATATCGATGCCGCAAGCAATCGCTCCCTGGAACATATTGGCTCGACCTCCTGATTCCTTGGTCGGCAGCCGTAAAAAGGCCATCACCGGTACTCGGTTAAAAACCAAGACCCCAATATCCGGGGTTCCGTGATAAGCGTATGGAGCAAATGCTGGGTGAATTCTGACCCGTTCCTCCACAAAGGCAATATCCGGCAAATCATTCATGGAAAACCGACCCTCCAAAATATCTCTGATATGTAATTTCAAATCTTCAACGGTCACCGTTTGCCCTTCCGCCGTTACCCAAGTTCCCGCTGTTTCCCCGCTTTTTTCCACTACAATTATACCTTCACCGCCCAAACCCCGGTTCGGTTTTACCACAAAACTATCTTCCAGCTTGCCGAAATCAAAGCGCTCTACTTCTTCATCAGCCTTAAATACTCGGTACAAACGCGGCACCGGTAAATTGATCCGCCTTAAGGTTGACTTGGTCAATAATTTTGAATCGGCGATCCTTTTAGCCGAGCGCTGGTTATAGTGGGATAAATACTCGTAATTGCGAGCGTTCAACCCTAAGATGTCTTTGATCTTGACCGCCATACCGTCAGCCTACTTCACCAACTGCTTAAACTTCTTATACTCGGTGTACCTTAAGCCCGTATATTTCCCCATAAAGACGTCAAAGGCCGCCACCATCAAAAGCAGTAATTCCGGATGAATCAAGGCAAATTTCTGGACCGCTTCCAAAGATAAAACCAACGACGATATTAAAGCCAAAACCATCGTCTCCAAAGTCAATTCTCTGGCTTCTCTCGGACTCTTGCTGATTTGGACCTCGATAAAGGTTTCAGCCAGGAGAATTAAGATTAAAATTGGGAAAATCGATAAATTAACCAAATTCTGCCATTGCAAATAGGGCGCCACCAATAGCACTCCTAAGACTCCGACGCAAACAAACCACAAGAGTAAGGCCATCCGGGGTAAATATTGTAATTTAGCCCACTTCAAAAACCTCTTGCCCAAAGTGGCCATCCCTAAAATTACCAAGAACAACATGATCCCGGTTAATATCCCGGTGGCCACAAAAGCCACCGACAACACCGCCGGGGTAAAGATACCAAAGCCCCTGAGGCCGATCAGGTGCCTGGCCCCGGCAATCAAAGCCGCTACCAAAGGAAACAACACAATCAGAACGATCGTACTACCCGGAATCCCGGCCAAAATGGCATTTCTGATGGCGTATTGCAAAAAATTAGTTAAACCTAACGGTTCCCTCGGTTGAGCCAACACATATTGCCCTAACTTACCCACCGTCGGCCCCTGGATCTCAGTTATATCCGCCTTTTTCTCGGCTACCTCCCGCACCATCAACTGCGCCGCTGGGGTGGCGGTGGCACTGGCCGTGGCCAAAGCACTGGCTGTGGCTAAACCACTTTCCGTCGCCATCAAAGTCTGCGCCGCCACCGGTTGGCTCAAGCAGACCAAAAGCCACCCTCCCCCCAAAGACGCCATTAGTCCCCTTGGCCACATCATACCCGTATTATACATCGCTTAGAGTTGCAAATCCCTGCCCACACTCAAGTAAATCCCCGCTATAATGCCATCTTATGAATCACTCACTCCTCTACTGGCCTTACTCCCATCTGCTTAGACCAATTCTCTTTGGCTTCGATCCCGAGGGTGTCCACAACGCTTTTACCAATATTGGTCACCTTTTAGGCAAGTCCCCTTTCACTCGTGGCCTGACTCGGTCTATCTTTACCTATAATCATCCGATCCTGACTCAAACGGTGGCTGGTCTGACTTTCAAAAATCCCGTTGGTCTAGCTGCCGGCTTTGATTATGACGCCAAAATGACCGGTATTATCCCCTCCGTCGGCTTTGCTTTCGAAACCGCTGGGACTGTCACCCATCACCCCTACGCCGGTAATCCCAAGCCCCGTCTGGCACGCTTACCCCGAACTCGGTCGCTGTTAGTCAACAAAGGCTTCAAATCGGCTGGAGTCCAGACAATTCTTGATCGATACCTTAAAAAACCTAATCCCGATTTTATCCTCGGTCTCTCTATCGGCGCCACCAATTCCCCTTTAACCTCTACACCCAAAACTCAGATCCCCGACATCATCCAGGCATTCAAAGTCGTCAAAGCTCACCCTAAATACCCTCTCATCGATTATCTCGAACTAAATATCTCTTGCCCCAACGTTCTGGGAGCCGGAACTCTGGCAACTCCAGCTCACCTTTCCCAAATCCTGACTCAAATTGACAAGCTGCACCTTAGCAAACCGCTCTGGGTCAAATTCCCAATTCATGTTAACGACAAAGACGCCGTCAATTTAGTCAACATTATGGTTAAACATGGTGTGACTGCCGTAGTAATCGGTAATCTTTATAAATTGCGTGACCCAAAAGCTTTTGACTCGCAAGATTTCCAAAAGATCAAAGACTTAAAGGGCAATTTTTCCGGTAAACCCACTGAGCCACTCTCTAATCACCTCATTTCCCTGATTTATCATCACTTCGGCTCAAAAATTGTCATCGTCGGTGTTGGTGGTATCTTTACCCCCCAGGACGCTTATGAGAAAATCAGGCGTGGCGCCTCCCTCGTCCAACTTATCACCGGCATGGTTTATGAGGGCCCCCAGCTTATTGGTGATATTAATCGTGGCTTGGTCAAACTCCTGAATCGAGCCGGTCACACTAATATCAAGGAAGCTATTGGGACTATTGAGGATAAATCCTAGCTTATGACGGTCAAACCAAACTACGCTCTTTGGGATATAAATCCAAAGCAGTTCCCACAAAAAAACTTAAAGGAACAACTAAAATTCATTTGTGCCTATGGACATCTCGCCCCCTCTTCACATAACACTCAACCATGGAAATTCAAAATTACAGAAAATACGATTGAGGTCCATGCAGATCTAAATCGTCGTCTTAAAATTGCCGATCCTACCAATAAGGAACTCTATATCTCAGTTGCTTGTACCATTCCCAACCTGGAACTCGCCGGTAAATATTTTGGCTTAATCCCTCACATTACTCTCTTACCCAATCCATCCATACCCAATCATGTGGCCACTATCAAATTCAAGCAAATTGATCAACCTTTAGCCAAGGATGAACTTTTCGAATACATCATCAAACGCCTCACTAACCGCTCAAAATTTAAAAAGGGTAAACCACTACCCATTGCCTACCAAACCGAATTAACCAATAAAATTAAAGACTATCCTATACAGTTAAAAATCTTCCAAAGCGCCGGTGAACTTAAAACTATGGCTCAACTCACCAAAGAAGGTATGTTTGCTGCCTTATCCAACCCGGCTTTTCGTACCGAATTATCTCATTGGGTTCGCCACAGCTGGACAGACAAAGGTGACGGTTTGCCCGCTAATACTTTAGGTATACCGGATGCCGCCTCGATCATGATTGTACCTATGGTTCGCTCCCCATTTATGGCATCTGAATCGAGCAAAACGGAATTCAAACTCATCCTTAGCTCCTCTGCTATTGGCGTTCTCTTCGCTCCCCAAAATTCTCTGAAATATTGGATCCAAACTGGTATCCTTTACGAAACTCTTGCCCTGATAACCTGTAAACATAATTTGGCTATCGAGCCACTATCTGCTGCTATCGAAATGGACACTCAAAAAAAACAACTAAAACAAATCGCTAAAACCATAGCCGAACCGATGATGTTCTTTCGAATCGGTTTCGCCGGGAAAAAATTCCCCCATGCCCCCAGAAGACCACTCGCTCAAGTCATTTTCTAAAGGATATGATAATTCCCTTTATTGATCCCCAATTTAATTTTCAATCAGTTATTAATCCGAATGTCCAACACCAATTGGTCAAATCTTTTTTTGACCTGGATATTTCTCGATACAATCAAAGTCTGAAGACTAAATCACAGCGTTATTGGATATCCCATGGTCAAAAAAAAGCCCTACATCTATTCTACCAAGCAGCCCGCTATGTCCCTGCCTATAAAGATTTCCTTAAAAAACACCAAATAAATCCTCTGCGAATTAAGACATACCATGATTTTCAATATGTTCCCGTTACCGACAAGCCCAACTACATCTTAAAATATCCTCTAGAACAACTCACTTGGCATGGTCGGTTAGATACTGCCAATATTGTCTCCTTCTCATCTGGATCAACCGGTATACCTTTCCTCTGGCCTAGAGGTACCTATCAAGATTTCGAGGGTGCATTTCAATTCGAACACCTTTTAACTTACCTTTTCCAGATCGACAAACTATCAACTCTTCTAGTGGACTGTTTCTCTATGGGCAACTATGTTGCTGGAACCTATGTTTTTAACTCTACTAAGTTGATTGCCCAAAAAGGTTACCCTCTCACCGTCATCACCCCAGGATTGCAATACCAAGATGCTATTAACATGCTCCGGCGTCTCAGGGGTAAATATGAACAAATTATACTATGTGGTTACCCCCCTTTTTTAAGAAACATTATTGATATTGCCAATGAACAACACTTAAATCTTGCCAAACTTAAACTACGTTTCTTCTTTGCTTCAGAGTTTTTCTCTGAAACATGGCGCAATCACACTTTATCGCTCACTGGTAAGCGGAATCCGCTAATTGACTCAACCAATATTTACGGCACCGCTGATTCAGCCATTTTCAGTTTCGAAACACCTTTAACGATTTTGATCCGTAAATTAACAGAGTCTTATCCTAATCTTGGCCTAGCCTTATACCATTCACGTCTAATTCCGACCCTAACCCAATACAATCCCGTACTAACTCATTACGAATCAATTAATAACCACCTCATCCTAACTTCTGCCTCAGGTATCCCTTTAATCAGATATGATCTTAAAGATAACGGTAATATTCTTACCTCAACCCAAATCCGCAAGATATTTAGCCAGCAAGGTGTCGATCTTTTCAAAGCCGCTAGTCAAGCCGGTATCAGCCACACCCTCCATAATTTACCGTTTGTTTATCTAACAAATCGCACTGATAATGCCGTTTCTTTTTATGCTATCCTGATTTTTCCGGAGTACGTTCGTGGGGGCATTGAACATCCCTTACTAAAAAGCCGGTTGTCTGGTCGATTTACTTTAGTCTCCGAAAATGATAGTAATCAAGAACCAGTTTTATCTATCCATGTGGAATTAAATCCAGGGAAGAAAATCACTCCCACGCTTGAATATTTAGTGCTTAAACAGGTCACCCAAAGTTTAAGAGAAAAGTGTAGCGAATATTCATTCCTCGAAAAAGCCGTCAACAACCGGGCCAAACCCAAGATTATCCTTCACCATAGTCGTCAATCAAAATACTTCAAGATTGGGGTGAAACAAAAATGGATTCAAAAAAATTAAAACCTCAGATCATCAGCGCCAAATCGGTGCACTGGCAAGCATTACTCAACCAACTTAAAAGTGCCCACCCAGAGTTAACCATCGTCAACCACTATCATAGCCAGCTTAACGAACTTTTTAATATCCGCTACCCAAAAGATGTTGATAATGACAAAAAGCGCCTATTATTTATCAGTCGAATTACCCATAAAAAGCCCCTAAACGCTCATGGTAACTGGATCTATTACCCCTGGCTTAATACGTTAGTCCACCTCCTTCCTAAAAATGAATATCAAGAGGTCAGAACCGCTAGAAATCGACCGATCATATCATCCAAGCAGCAACAGCAACTCATGGACCTAACCGTGGGTGTGATTGGCCTCAGCGTTGGTAATGCTATCATTCAAAATCTCGTTTATTCTGGTGGTGCCCAAGTTGTCAAAGTCGCTGACGCTGATACCCTTGATTTATCGAACTTAAATCGAATCCAAGCCTCTACTACTAATCTTGGGATCAATAAAGCCGTTATCGCTGCTCAACAAATATACCAAATAAATCCCTATGCCAAAATTGTCATTTACGATCAAAAAATTAATGCCGATAATCTTAAAGAATTTCTCATCTCCAAACCAAAACTTGATGTCATTATCGACGAATGTGACGACTTAACTTTAAAAAACTATCTTCGTCTCACCGCTCGAGCAATAAAACTACCGTTTCTATCGATCACTGATGTCGGTCTTGAATCCCAAGTTGATTTCCACCGTTTCGACCTCTCATCCAAAACTGCCGGCATGCGTGAACTACCTAATTTTACTCTCGATGAATTACTCGAAGCTTATCGCCTGTCTGAACCACTCGACTTATCGCTCAAGGAACAACTTAAACTCATTGTCGAGATAGTTGGTGAAAAAAACGTCAGTCTAGAAATGCAAAAGGGGTCAATCGCCAGAGCTGAATTCAAAATTGCCGGTTGGCCACAGTTAGCCATGACTGTATTTGCTGGAGGTAGCCTGGCAACGTTCACCTTACTCCTATTTGCCAGTGGTCATAGAACTTACGCCAAACAGAAAAGCCTCTCGTTCAATCGATTGCTAAAACCTGGTTACTTCAGCCCCCGTGCCCAATTTATCAGAAGATCATTTAGTCGCACGTTCCACCATTATCTCCGTTCAATTAAATAATTCTCCGCCTTAAAATTGTAGCTCTATTTCAAACAGGCTATGATTAACCTATGCTCGCATTAATAGCTCTGGGTTTCGTGACCCTTACTTCAGCCACTTTAGCGCTCTTTATCTATTACAAGAATCCCAAAAGCGCCACCAACCAATTATATAGCTTCTTTGCTGCTAGCTTAGTTTTCTGGTCTATAGTCATGTATTTTTCCATTCACCCACCCTCACCCAGTCAAATGCTTTTCTTTATCCGTTTAAGTATGCTAGCTGCAATCCTCATGTCATATGCCGCTTTACTCATCAGCTACACGATTCCATCCAGTAATTTCACCATGAACCGCACACGATTCTTAATTATCACTGTTCTTTCAATTTTTGGTGCCATCACCGCCATGAGTCCTTATATGTTTACCGGTTTGAGCATCATTAACGGTAACGTCGAAGCCACTGCCGGACCAGGTATGCTCATGTTTATCATTACCGGTCTTGGTTATACCCTAGCTTCCCTTATAATTCTTGCCCGCAAGTACCGACGCAGCACTGGCATAGTTAAAAAACAGCTCTACCTTGTCTTTATCGGCATGTTTATCATGTTTACCCTGTTAATCACGGCCAATTTCATTGTGGTGATCGTCTTTAAATCAAGTGCCTTTATCAACTTTGGCCCTCTCTTTACGATCCCATTTCTTCTGCTCACCGCCTACGCCATCGTCAAACATCAGTTCCTGGATATCAGCCTCCTGCTCTTCCGCACCGTCACCTTCACTCTAGTAACTTTGGCCATTATTTCCATCTATGCCATCGCTTTGTTTAGTTTTTTGAATTACCTGCCCAAGGAATATCATACTGCCCTGACCATTTTTTTGGCCTTGGTCCTAGTCTATTCCTATCATCCCCTTAAAAGTGTCATTGAATCCTTAACTCGCAATATTTTTTACAAACAGGCTTATTCTTCGGAAGACTTTCTGGAAATTTTAGGTGAAATCATTCGCTCGACACTAACCTTAGAGACTCTAGGACACAAAGTTCTCGATGAACTCTGCCGAACTTTACCCGTTTCCCGCGGTGCCTTTGTCATCACCCAAAAAGAAGCTCCAGCTCAGGTCATCGCCGTCAACTATGATCCTAAACCTGAGTACACCGACAATAATATTTATAACCTTCGCCAAGCCGCTAAAAACGACCTGTTGATCTTTGATGATCTGGAAGAGGGCCCGATCAAAATGCTCCTCCGGCACCTCCACCTGACTATCGTGATGCCCCTTAAAGTTAAATCCACTTTCCATGGCTTGCTCCTTTTATCCGACAAAGCTTCCGGCGAAACTTATTCCCGACAGGACGTCGATGTTTTGGAAATTTTAATGCCTCAATTGTCCGTAGCCATCCAAAACGCCAAGAGCTACGAAGAAATCAAAGGCTTCGCGGCTAAGTTAAAAGAGGAAGTGACTGTCGCCACTGCCGATCTCAGACAAGCCAACCGCCATTTAAAACACCTCGATAAACTTAAAGACGAATTTGTCTTTATCGCCACCCACGAGCTTAAAAATCCAGTTACGGCCATGCGCGGCTATCTCTCCATGCTCTCCGAAGGTCTGTTTGGCCCGATTCCCGACAAAATGAAAGAGCCGCTCGACCAACTGGACTCTTCCAATCAACAGCTGGTCGAACTAGTCAATGATCTGCTTCAAATCGCCCGCGCCGAAGCCAAAACTTTAACCATCGAAACCAAACCGGTTGATCTTAGCGCTATCGTCACCGAAGTCTGCCATACCGTCAAACCCTTAGCCGAGCAAAAAAGCTTAACTTTAAAATACGACCGGCCAAAAAAAGATACCCTCATGGTCATGGCCGACGACACCCGTTGTAAAGAAATTATGAACAACCTCATTTCCAACGCCATCAAATACTCCGCCCAGGGAACTATTACTGTATCCCACGAGTTTAACGAAGATAAAGTCATTACCCACGTTCAAGACCAAGGCTATGGTATCGCTCCGGCGAATCAAGTCAAGATCTTCACCCGCTTTTTTAGAGTCGAAGCCGAAGCCGCTAAAGGTATTCCCGGTACTGGTTTGGGCCTCTTTATCGTTAAACAATTGATTGAGAAAATGGGCGGAAAAATTTGGTTCAACTCCGTCTACGGCAAAGGCACTATCTTCAGCTTCTCCCTCCCCAAAGTTCCTAAAGCTTAACCAGATAAAAACTGATACCAAGGCAAATTTTTCACCCCAGCCACAGCCAGGGTGGTTTCCCCCAAAGAAATCAAATAAGCCCCTTCTACCTTGTCACCAAAATCCTTCACCGCTTGGGTCAAATTCTGGGTATGCTTAAGAGTCAGATTCGCCGCCGCTTTGATTTCCACTAGATTCAAACCTGCCCCTGAAGGTAGAGCTAAATCCACCTCAAAATTATCATAAGTCCTAATAAAATTTAATTCCGCTCGCTGCCCATGATGCAAATACCGCTTGTAGAAATCAGCTACCACTAGCGTCTCAAACAAAGCTCCCCAATGTAGACCATTGATTACCTGATCGACAGTAGTCAACCGCAGTAAATGACACACTAAACCAGTATCGGTGAAATAAAGCTTCGGTCGCTTTACCAACCTTTTTCCCAAATTTTGGTAATACGGATAAACCAGAAGGATTTGATGGGATGCTTCCAGCACCGACACCCATCGCTTAACCGTGGTTAATGATACTCCCAAATTAGTCGCGATATCGGTTAAATCCAATAATTGTCCTGTTCGGGCTGCGCAAACCTGAATAAATTGCTCATATTGCCTCAAATCCCCCACTTGTTCCAAAGCCCTGACATCCCGCTCTAAATATGTCGTCAAATATGATCCATACCACAACTCCAATTGCGGTCTAGATTGTAAAATTAATTCGGGGAAACTTCCGGTTAATATTATTTTCGCTAACTGCCGGGCTGTCTGACCATTCCCGTCAAAAGTCTTTTCAAAAATTTTAGTGACTGTCGCCGATGAAGCACCTTGCCCGACAATCTCCGCCACCGACAGCGGCAATAAATTCAAAATCGCAACTCGCCCGGCTAATGATTCAGTCACCCCCCGCATCAACGGGAAAGCCTGAGAACCAGTAATAATCCAATCACCGGCAACCCGCCGCTGATCAATCCTTAATTTAATCACCGGGAGCAATTCAGGTACATATTGGATTTCATCAATTATGACCGGAGTTTTAATGCTCTCCATAAATAACTGGGGATCTGTCGCTGCTTGCATCCTGGTAGCCGCCAAATCCATACTAAAATACCTATGAGTTTTTCCAAATAGATGTTTCACTAACGTTGTTTTACCGGACTGACGCGGACCCGTTAAAATCACCGTCGGAAAACTACGGGCTGTCCGCTTTAATATTGCAGCCAACGTTCGCTCTATCATGACTAAATTATACAACCGAAAATCTAACATTACAAGTTAGAATTTCGGTTATACTTAACCCCTGCTTTGTGCCGGCTGCATACGCTATACTGGCTTCTGTATGCCGGTCAGAACCGTTAAAAAGCCGCCCAGTGTTACTCCCGCCCGCTCCATCTCAGTCTCAAAAATCTGGTTGGCTGCCCAGCAAGAAGCCACCGGGGCTAAAACCAGTTCCTACCTAGTCACCACCGCCGCCACCGGCCTGGTCTTCACCCTCATCTCCCTGCTGTGTCTAAGCCTGGTACCACCGGCAGCCCGGCTGGGTTTTTTCTTAGTACTCTCCTTTGTCTTTGCTCTAATTTTCAGCCCCTTACGCTACGCCATGGAAGAATTCATTCGCCAAGCTTTTCCCGGCACCGACTACGACTCGCATTTATTAGTCAAAAGCTTAAATACTATCTCTTATAGCTCTTTAACTCTAGATGATCTCTCGACTACTTTCTTCAGTCAATTAGCTCAAGGCTTCAATGTGCCTGAAACCGCCTTTCTCTTCATCAAAACAACCGAAGTTAACATCATCAAAACCAGCGACCGTTTCCAAAACGTGGGTGCCTTGCCTCAATCCGACCAACAGTTGATTATCCGCCACGCTCAAAAACTACCCCACCCGACCCGGCGTTTTGATCACCATGAAGTCAACCACCTCCTGGACGTTTATCATATTAAACTGGTTCTTCCCCTCTTCAACAACACTGACCTGGTCGGCCTGCTCTTATTAGGCAACAAAGATCCAATTAAGCCTTACACCACCAAAGATTATAAAGTCCTGGAAGCCATCGCTCCCAAGATTGGCTTTGCCATTAAAAACGCTTTTGCCTACGAGAAAATCCAAGCCAAAAACGCCCGTCTTTTCCAGGAACTCAAACAATCCAACGAACAGTTACGCTTCGTTAACCAGCGCTTACGTAAAGATGACAAACTCAAGGACGAGTTCCTGTTTATCTCGACCCACGAACTCAAAAACCCCATCACCGCCATGAAAGGTTACCTCTCCCTCATCAAGGAGGGCATGTACGGCCGCATCCCGGTCAAACTTCGGCCGGCCATCGAGCAAATTGACGCCTCTAACGAACAGCTCATCAACCTCTTAAATAATCTCCTCCAAATCGCCCGCTACGAAGCCCAGCGGTTGGTGGTCAAGACCCAACCGACAGCCATTTGCCCCGTCATCGATCAAGTCCTGCGTGATCTCAAGCCGCTAGCCGTCCAAAAAAATCTGCAGCTGGTTCACAATTGTCGTAACCCGGCTGTTAAAGTCATGGCCGACAAAGATCGCCTACGGGAAATTATGTCCAACCTCTTAGGTAACGCCATCAAATACTCCGACCGGGGCATGATCACCATCTCCCACGAAATTATTCAGGATAAGCTGGTCACCCACATCCAAGACGAAGGCGTTGGTATCGCCAAAACCGATCAGGCAAAAATCTTCACCCGCTTCTTTAGGGTCGAAGAGGAAGCCGCCCGTGGTATTCCCGGTTCCGGTTTAGGCCTTTTCATCGTTAAAAAAATGTTGGAAAAAATGGCCGGCACTATCTGGTTTACTTCGGTCCAGGGCGCCGGCTCCACTTTCAGCTTTGCCATTCCCTTAGCCCAATCCCGGCCGTCGCGTCCGGTCAAATCATGAACTGCCGCTTAACCTTCTAAGGCTTTGTCGATTGCTTGCTGAAACACGCTGGTCGGCTGGGCTCCGACTACCACTTCCCTGTTGATAAAAAAGGTCGGTGTCCCACTAGCTCCCACCTCAGCCGCTAAGGCCGCATCCGCCTCAATCTCGCTGTTATATTTGCCCCCCTCATAGCAGGTGGTAAATTGACCGGTGTTCAAACCGGCCTCCCCGGCATAACTGACAAACTTTTCCTTGGGATCGCCGTCAATCCACTCATCCTGTTTCGCAAATAGCAAATCATGCATCTCCCAATAACCATCCTGTTCCCCGGCACATCTGGCAGCCAAAGCCGCCGGTTTGGCATTGGGGTGAAACGGTAAGGGTAAATCTCTTAAGATATACCTCACTTGACCATTATCCACATACTGCTTGGCTAATTGACCGTAAGTTTCGGTAAAATACCGTTCACAAAAAGGGCACTGATAATCGGTAAATTCGACCACCGTTACTTTCGCCCCATCTTGTCCCCGGACCATCTTGGCTTCGGACAGGACTTTATTCCACTGGGCTTCCGTCAACGGACCTTCCGTCGGCGCCGCTGGCGGTACTTGAGCTTGATTATTGTTCCCGGCCGCTTCTTGACCTAAGACTTGCTTTCCACCTTTCTCATAGACACTCACTTTCCCGTACAATAAACCGACCGCAAAAGCTGACCCGATTAACAGAATTACCAACACTGGAATAATTTTTTCTTTCATGTCTCCTCCTGATGAAAACTCCCCCTACTATACCTTGAGTTTCCCGTAGCGTCAACGCGAATTTCCCCGAAGCATCATGGCTTCGACTACTCTTTTAACGGCAATGGTGTAAGTCGGCACTCGCATCCCGACTTTTAAGGTCGCCGGGTTCACTTGACCACCTTCCAGTCTCTCCCATTCCCGCCAAACCCCTGAAAAAGCCTCCTCCATGTGGCGTTTTAGCTGTGCCTGGACTACTTCTAAATCCCAAGCCTGTCCCTGTAAATTTTGCACCCATTCAAAATAAGAGACGGTCACCCCGCCGGCATTAGCTAACACATCCGGCACACTCACAATCCCTCGCTCCTTCAAAACGGTGTCTGCCGCCGGCGTCACCGGCCCGTTGGCCATTTCCACCACATACTTTGCTTGCAACTTCTCGGCTACCTCTTTATCAATTACCCCTTCCAAAGCGGCCGGCACTACCACGGTCACTGGTAATGACCACAGCTCTTCACTGGCCAAGTCTTTAGCTCCCTTATACCCCACTACTTTACCCACCTTTTGCTTATGGGTCATAACGGCCTCAATCTCCAAACCGGTCAGGTCCTCAGACACGATTCCTCCCTTTGAGTCAAACACGGCTACCACTTTAAAGCCTGCCGCCTCAGCCAACCGAGCGAACCAATACCCGACGTTGCCAAAACCCTGGACCGCCACCGTCGTCGTTGCCACCGGCACTTTAAACTGTGTGAGTAGCGCCTTTAGAATCTGCACACCGCCCTGCCCGGTCGCCTCTTCCCGTCCCAAACTACCACCCAAAGCAATTGGCTTACCGGTAAATGTTCCCGGTGCTTTATACCCTACTGCTTTCTCGTACTCATCCAGCATCCAAGCCATAATTTGCCCATCGGTATTCACGTCCGGTGCCGGAATATCTCGTTTTTCGCCAATTACTGGGGTTACCAATCGGGCGTAAGCCCGGGATAAAGCCTCTAATTCTGCCTTGGAGAGCTGGCGCGGCTCGACTGCTACCCCGCCCTTAGCCCCGCCGTATGGAATATCCACGGTGGCGCACTTAAACGTCATCCACATCGATAAAGCCTTGACTTCATCTTCCGAAACCTTGGGGTGAAACCTGATCCCTCCTTTATATGGCCCCCGGGCATCATTATGCTGCGAGCGCCAAGCCGGATACTTTTTACCGCCCACCTCTAACTCGCCTTTGATCAAATTCTGCGGTTCTGCCAATCGCCGATAAATCGTTTCCGGTATCTCGACATAGGCTTTGACTTGCTCTAGTTGTTTTAAAGCTTGCTCCCATGGATTCATAATCCCTCCAACCATTTCTCTGCGTCCAGCGCGGCCATCACGCCCATCCCCGCTGCCGTTACTGCCTGCCGATAACGAAAGTCCACGTTATCACCCCCGGCAAACACCCCCGGCACCGACGTCATCGTTGGGTAGCCTTTAAGCCACGACTGACCTTCAGGGTAATTGATACTAGTCTTAACGTAATCTTTTTCGTCCAAAGCTACTTGGCCTTTTAGAAACTCGGTGGCTGGTCGGTGGCCGATGGCTACAAACAAGCCTTGGGCTGGTATTTCTTGAACTTGCCCCGTCTTAATATTTTTCACTGTGACGCTAGTCACATGCTTCTCGTCACCGGTTACCTTAACCACTTGACTCTCCCAAAGCACTTCAACTTTGTCCTTTTGCCCTAGCACCCGCGCCTGCATAATTTTACTGGCCCTAAATTGATCGCGCCGGTGAATCAGGCTAATTTTTGCCGTAAACTTGGTCAGCGCCAAAGTGTCCTCCACGGCGGCATCTCCACCCCCGACAACCACGACCCTTTTGTCTTTAAAGAAAGGGGCATCGCAGACGGCGCAGTAACTCACTCCCCGGCCTATATAATCCGACTCTCCCGGCACTCCCAAGGGTATCGACTCCGCTCCCGTCGTTAAAATGACCGCTTCACCCTGATATTCAATCTCCCCGCTGACCACTGTCAACGGTTGTCGGGAAAAATCGACTTTATCGACATTCTGATCCTTCATCACCGCCCCAAATTTCTCCGCCTGTTGGCGCATGACTGCCATCAAATCGGGGCCCATGACGCCGTCCTTAAAACCGGGATAATTTTCCACTTGGGTCGTCAGCATCAACTGCCCCCCACCCTTTTCCCCAGCCAACACTAACGGTTTCAGTTGCGCCCGAGCCGCATACAGCGCCGCCGCATAACCCGCCGGCCCGCTCCCAATAATGATCACTTCAACTGTCTCCATAACCTTAACCAACCTGTTTCAACAGTTCTTCATAACCGGTTTTACCGCCATAACCTACTTTCCGGTCCACCTCTTTACCCTCCTTAAAAACGATCACCGTCGGAATACTCATCACCCCGTACTGTCCCGCCGTCAGCTGGTTATCATCCACGTTCAACTTACCAATGACGACTTTACCTTGATAAGTTTCAGCCAACTCATCGATAATCGGCGCCGCCATTTGACAGGGGCCACACCAGTCGGCGTAAAAATCAACCAACACCGGCTTATCTGCTTTGATTACTTTATCGTTAAAATTGTCATCACTAAACTGGACCGCCGCCATATGGTGTCTCCTCTTAATTAACTAATCTTGACTGCGCTCGCAATCACCCGTTCGAACTTTTTTCGTTCACTGCCACCCTTGGCACAGCGCACCGCTTCATCGGTGAGAATTTCTTTGCCCACCCGTTTTAAAGCGCTTTGGATGGCACTAATTTGCTGAATGATCTGTTCACAATCCCGGCCAGTTTCGTACATTTTTTTAATTCCCCGGACCTGGCCTTCCACCCGATTTAACGCTGAGGTAATCGTATCCATGAGCACACTATACCCAAGGGGAGTACCCTATGTCAATAACTGACTTCATCCCCCACTTGCACTCCCTTCTCCTTCACCCAACCGCTGTTGACTTCCAACACCCGATCCACCGCTTGTGGTGGGAAGACCGTCTCCACCTTGCCGTGATTATTTCCCGGGGCTTTGACCGCCTCACTCACCCCCACCACCCGGCCGTCTTTAATCCACACCATATCCAAATCAAACTCCATCCCCTTCATCCAGAACGGATACGACACAGCTACCGGAAAGACAAATAAGACCCCCTCATTATTAGGCAGATTCTGGCGGTAGGACAAACCTAAATTTCGACCCGCCTCGCTGTCTCTAATTTCCACTTTTAATTTCGCTTGGCCAACCTGCATCGGCACCAACTCACCCCTAGGATTTTCGACCGGATTATTCGGCATCACCCGGGCGCAAGCCGATAATAAAAAAGCCAGACTGACTACCACCGCCCGCTTAAGCATGTGCTTTTATCCTAACCGCTCGCACCCAATAAAGTAAGCCAACAATCAGCATTAAGCCAGCGACTAAGGAGGCCGTTGGCACGCCTCCCACTCGCCATGGCTCCAACCGGAATGGTTCCAACATTAACCGGATTAAACCATACCCCACTAAGTAGACTCCCAAATAACCACCCCATCCCAACGGCCAGCGTTGCCGTTTTTCTAAGAACAGCAACAGTCCAAACAGGCCCAGACATAACCCTGATTCGTAAAGAAACAGCGGCTGGTACTTCCCCAGCAAGCCAGTGATAGTTATGCCCCACGGCAGCTTGGTTAACTGGCCATACAATTCCTGATTGACATAATTCCCCCACCGGCCGATGGCTTGGCCCAAAGGGGCGCCCATAACTACCGCATCGGCCAATGTTAAAAAGGCTAACCGTTTAACCCAGCTGTAAACCAATATTCCCCCCAGGCCACCGATAATCGCTCCCCAAATCCCTAACCCCCCCTGCCATATTTGGAATATGGCCCCTGGATTCGCCTGATAGTATTCCCAACCATCAATGACGTGGTACCACCGGGCTCCTATCACCCCACCCACCAACAGCCATAAAAAACCCTGCCAAATTACCTTTTCTTTCCCCCCTTGTCTTTTATAAACCGTTGCCGCCACCTGCGCCGCCGCCCAAATGGCCACCCCAATAATTAAGCCGTAGAGATGTAACACCACTGGTCCGAAGGTGATTTGTGAGGGCCACATAGTGAGGTTAGCTTACACCATCAGCCAAGTCATTAAGCCAAAGGCGATCCAATAAGCCCAGACTACGACTTTCATTTCCGTTTCCGTCACCGTCCGCTTGATCTGCCAAAAGAGCCAGGCTCGGAGCTTATTCGGTTGTTTATAATCCATGGCCATTTGATAAGCCAGCTGTAACCCCAAGCTCAGCACCAAACCGGCGGTCAAAATGCTTCCACTGGAGGTAATCAGATAAAAAGCGATCACCAGCCAAACTAGCAAAAACAAGACACTATGTAAGGCCAAGTGGGTTTGTTCTTTACCCCGATGTTGAAAGGCGATATAAACCAGCTGCCACTGCCGCTTGTTTACCAAGCGCTTAATCGCCAACGACAACGGCTCGGCCGGCTTGACGTAATAGACATAAACCAACCGATCCACATAATCCATGAGTAAACCGATCAATCCCCCCAGCCAAAAGATGACCAGTGATACATCTAACCGCCATCTTAACAGGGAGACTAAGGCAAAATAGCCCACCAGCACCACCGTAAACGGATCTTTGAGCGCCGCCCGCCACTGTTTTTTGATGAGCGTTCTCGGCTTCATAGATTCACCTGCAATATACCCAACACCGATCGAGTGGTTAGTAAATATTCACCCACGGCACTAACTGCCAAATCCTCTTTAAAGGGAAACCAAACTGGTAAAGCCAACAAGACCAACAACACAAACACCGCAAAAAAGATGCCATTCACCACCGCCGGTACGGCCGCGAACAGGGTATGGACTAATGGACTGAAATAATGGCGGGGCAACTTTTTCGCCAGACTCATTAAGACTCGATAAATAATGATCTGAACCGCGAGGACAATGAACAGTAGCCCCCACTGCCGGGCCACACTCCCCCGAAAACCTACATAGCTGAACAGAAAATGAGTTACCGGTCCCCGAACCAAATAACCGACCATCCAGGCTGTCATCCAAGCCGTAAATTCACACAATACGGCCACCATCCCTCGCTCAAACGCCTGCCAGGCGTAGAGCAACGCCACTAAAATAAAGACGGCGTCCACCCAAGTCCAGGTCTGACCGGCCAACTCAATCATCATCCTTTCCATTAAACCATAAAATCTAGGCCTCTGCTTCGCCTCGGCTTAAGGGCTCACCCCGTTTCAGTTTACCGACCGCCCACATAAACAACTTACCCCGGTTCTTGACTGTGGCTGAGCCTAAAACAAAAGCCCGCGCTTGTTCTAAAACCGCTCGATCGGTAGTCTTGGCCAACTTAATGTACATACTTTTCTTGGTCTCCTCCCCCATATCCACCGCCAGTCGATAACCATAATCCTGCCACTCTCGGGTGATAAAACCACCCTTATCCTCCAAAACATAATCGGCTAAAACTTGACTCATCGGTTTGAGGTCGCCCGGTTGCCGCTTCATGACCACCGCCAGCCAAATTGGCTTAACTCCACCCGATCATCGTCAACTGCTACTCCCTCGCTTTCTAGTCTGCGTCGCTGTTCCTCAACCCCGTCGATGGCAAAATTAGCGGCTAACTTGCCTTCTCGGTTTACCACCCGATGGCACGGGGTCGCTCCATCCTTATTAGCGTGTAAGGCATAACCCACCTTCCTCACATCCTTCAAGCCCAAGACTCTGGCTATCTCCCCGTAAGTCGTCACTTTACCGGCCGGAATTTCCCGGACTTTGGCATAAATCTGTTCAAATAATCCGGTCATAGATTTCCTCCGCTACCTTCTTAACCGTTTTTTCGATTACTATTTTCTCTTCATTCCCAAACAGCAATAACACATATTGCTCGCCATTCATAATTCTTGATTCTTGATTCTTGATTCTATTTTCTATTCCCACCCGTACCCTCCAAAACTTATTAGTCCCTAAAGACTGCTCCACTGAAGCCACCCCGTTATGTACTTTCGGCCCTTTACCCAATTGAATCTTATATTCCCCCAGTTTTATATCCAAATCGTCATGAATCACCCAAATATCGTTCACTTCAATCCGATAATAATCAGCTACTGCCCGAACCGATTGCCCACTCAAATTCATAAAGGTTTGCGGCTTCACCAGCATTACCCCCCCCACCTGTACCATCTCTGCCTTGAATTTTCTTTGAAATTTGAAATTTGAAATTTGTTTGGTACTTGTATCTTGGTTCTTGGTTATTTTAGTTTTTAGTGCATCCACTCCCCAAAACCCGACATTGTGTCTGGTATTGTTATATGCCTCCCCCGGATTACCCAAACCGACGACCAGTTTCATTTGGCTTATTGTAACCCATGCCCCCCGTTCCAGCGATAAGGTATGATTACCACCATGAACCTCTTATTTATCTCCACGACTTACCTGCCAACTATCAATGGCGTCTCTTACTACCAGCATTTTCTGGCCCAAGCCCTGCGCCGCCTCGGCCACACCGTCTACTTGTACGCTCCGCGTCATCCTCGAGCCAAACCGGATCCCTTTGTCATCCGCTACCCCGCGGTCATCACTCCTTTCGTCTACGATTACCCCCTAAGTCTGCCCCCATTCCACCTCCACTTGCTCGACCGGCTCGATCTGGACTTGGTTCATATCCACCACCCCTTCACTGTTGGCACCTGCGCTCTCAAACTCAAACGGACCCGAGGTTTACCCTTTATCTTCACTCACCACACCCAGTACCACCAATATTTGCAGACCAACTTTCCCCTGTTTCCGCGGTTGACTGCCCACCTGATTAATCGCCACCTTTTTACCTTGGCTCAGGCCGCTCACGCCGTCATTTGCCCCACCCCCTCGGTTCAACGCCAGTTACAAGCCTTGGGCCTTACCAATACCGTCCAACTCCCCAATGGTATCAACCTCGCCCCCTTTTCGCCCCAAACCAAACCGGCCCCACCACCCTGGCGCCTGATTTTTATCGGTCGCCTGGAAAAAGAGAAACAGCCTCATCAGCTGCTGGCTTTAGCTCAAAATCTTAGGGCTCACCACTTCCCTTTCCACCTCACTTTAGTCGGCGCTGGCCGCCTACTCCCCTCGCTTCAACAACAAATTAGAGAGCTCAGTCTTCAATCCCTGGTGACTTGTACCGGTCCCTTAACTTATCGCCACATTGCTCGGCTGCTGCCCCGTCAGCACCTCTTTGTCAGCTTCTCCACCACCGAAGTCATGCCCTTAAGTTACCTGGAAGCTCTCGCTTGCGGCGTCCCGCTGGCCTTGGTTCAAACCAACTGCCTGCCCCGTTTTACCGCCGCCGCGATTGGCCTGGCTTTGCCGCAAGATCCGGCTGCTGCCGCCACCTACCTGATTCGCCTCTTTCATGATCCCACCCGCTACCGTCGCCTGGTTAAAAGCACCCCCACCTACGCCAGCGGTTTCAGCCTGGATCACAGCGCTCATCAACTCCTCAAGCTTTACCGTGAGGCAGTCAAGTCTGCGGTAGTTTAAAATACCCCTATATGACTCCTCGTCCCCCAGTGATCACTATCTTTACCGCTGATACCGGCCACCTCTCCTTGGCCCAAGCAGTTGCCCAAGCTTTGAGTCACTACCAGACTCATATCGTCAACGCTTCCATTCCCGGTTTTTCCATTTACTACCCCTTCTACCGTTATTTCCCCCAAATCACCCGCTACCCCTATAAAATTGCCAATAAACGTCAAGTCTACCGCACCCTCCAAAAATTCTTGGGTAGTTCTTATCGCCTCAAAATCGCTGAAACGATCGCCACCCAGCGTCCCGACGCGGTCATCTCTACCTACGCTGTCGCCAACCCGACCATCGAATCCATCATCGCCAAACCGGCTCTGCCCTTTATCAATATCATTTCCGATCCCTGGACCATTGCCCCCTTCCTCCCCTCCGCTTTAGCTACCAATTTAGTCTTTGATCAAACCGCCTTCCAAACCTGTCGTCGCTTCCATATACCCAAAGAGCGCCTGATCATCTCCGGCTGGTTTATCCGACCGGCCTTTAAATCCGGCCGTCGCTTGGCTCAACGTCAAGCGCTTCACCTCCCCCCTCGCCCCTTAACTTTCCTGGTTGCCGCTGGCTCTGAAGGTACCAACCTCGTTCTCAAAATCATGCCCACTTTCCTGCAAACCAAAACTCCCTTAACGATTATCGTTGCTTGTGGCCATAACCGTCGCTTATTTGACATCGTCACCAACCTCAACCGCTTCAACCGAGCCCTCCGCAAACACCCCTCAGCCACCCTCATTCCCTTAAGTTTTACCGATCAGCTCCATCGCTACATGCAGGCCGCCGACTTGGTTATTGGTAAATCCGGTCCCAACCTGTTATTCGAAACCGTTGCCACCGAGACTCCCTTCTTTGCCGTTACCCATATTAGCGGCCAGGAAGACGGCAACTTAGACATCATCCGCGACTACCATCTTGGCTACGTTGAAGAAAACTTAATCCGCGCCAACCGCCTCTTAAAACAAATCATCGCCCACCCCCAAGCCTTAGCTGACTTCACCCCCAGTTTGCACCAGCTGGCTACCCATAATGCAGCAGCTCCCAAAGTCTTGGTCCATCTCCTCACTCAAATCTTAACCTAAACTTGCCTCACGGGCACCTCGGCGAAAAAACAACCATTTTAAAGCCTCAATCACGCCGATCACCCCCAAACTCATTAAGATAATCCCCAACCAATGATTCAGCGCCAACGGCGCCGTCCCCAATAGTTGCTGCAACCAAGGGTGATAAACTGCCAAAAACTGCAGTCCGAAGCCGATTAAGACCGCCGCAATTAGATAGCGGTTCTTCCACAACCGGCTCGTCCACAACGACCGATACAACGCCCGGGTCGAAAAGACATAGAGCAGGCTATCGGCCGCTAAAAAGCAAAAGGCAAAAGTTCTCGCGTAAACTAACGGATAACCACTCTTTAACAAACTATAGAAACCAAACAACACCCCTAATCCGGCCGTTAGGGAGACGATGGCAATCAAGATCAACATGTATTTGGGCACCAGCGGTGCCTTGATCGGTCGGGGTTTATCCCGTAACAAACCCCTGGCTTTGGGATCAACCGTTAAGGCTAAGGTTGGTAAGCCATCATTGACCAAATTTATCCACAAGATTTGCGCCGCACTCAATGGCAAAGGTAAGCCGGCCAGCATTGAGCCAATCACCACCACCACCTCACCGAATGCATCAGATAACAGGTATAACAACACTTTTTGAAAATTATGGAAAATCCCGCGGCCTTCTTCGACCGCCGCGATAATCGTGCTAAAGTTATTGTCCAACAGGACCATGTCCGCCGTCTCTCGAGCCACGTCGGTCGCTTCCGCTACCACAATGCCAATGTCGGCTTTTTTCAATGCCGGTGCGTCATTGATGCCGTCACCGGTCATGGCTACTACTGCCCCCACCCGTTGCAGTGAAGCCACCAACCGCAATTTCTGGGCTGGGGTGGTTCTGGCAAACAATTTAATCTGTTGTATCCGCCGATCCAAATCATCATCGGTCAACGCCGCCAACTCTTCACCCTCTAAGACTTCCATTTCGGTCAATTTCCACCCCAGTTGGTTCATGACCACTTGGGCCGTTTGCCGGTAATCGCCGGTGATGACTTTGACTTGAATCCCGGCGGCTTCCGCCTTAGCCAGCATCGGCCTGATACCCTGACGGATTGGATCGGATAAACCGACCAAACCCAAAAAATACCAGGGTTTCTCCATTAATTTTCTCGTTAGTCCTGTTTCTCCCCGCCGGGATCGATGCGCCACCGCCACCACCCGATAACCTTTTAGCGACATTTGTTCTAAGCGGGCTCCCCAATAGCGTCGCTCGGCCTCGCTTAAGCGGCAATTGAGCATTAACGTTTCCGGCGCTCCCACCACAAATAATTCCTTAACCGTTAATACCGCACTGTAACGCCTTGACGCCGAAAACAACCACCGATCTAATATCTCCTGATTCATGCTTCTTTTCAGTGAGTTTGGTCTCGTTTGCACCCACCGGTGCAGTTCTGCCTCCAGCGGATCTTTTAGGCCGGTGACCGCCGCCAGTGCCTGAATCGCCAGACGATCATCTCTAAAGTCAGCTTCTCTCACTTTTAAATTACCTTCGGTTAGCGTCCCGGTTTTATCACTGACAATAACGCTGACACTCCCCAGCACTTCAGCCGCCAGGAGCTTCCGCACCAAGGCTTTACGCTTCAGAATCCGCTGCATCCCTACCGCCAAAATCGCTGTCAGCGAGATGACCAAGCCTTCCGGCACCGCCGCCACCGCCACCGCCACGGCTAGAGCTAACAGCTCCCACCAGGATTGCGCGGTTAAAAGACCAATCAGAAAAATCAAAATGGCGATGCCTAAAACAATGAGGCTGATCAATTTAGCTAAATGTTGTAACCGTTCCTGTAAGGGGGTCAACCGCCTCTCGGTCTTAGTCAAAGACGCGGCAATCGTACCCAATTCCGTTTGCATCCCGGTTTTCACCACCAGCATCACGCCCGACCCACTGCTCATAGTCGTCCCCGAATAGACCGTTTCCAAACCCCCCTTACTTCTTTTGGCCAAAGGTGTAAACGCAGTCGCGGCCACTACCTCAGTCGTCTTCCCCGCCACTTTGACTGACTTTTTCGCCACTGGCCATGCTTCCCCGGTTAAGGCCGCCTCATTCATGGTCACGTTTTCGGCTTGCACCAACACCCCGTCTGCCGGCACTTTCGAACCTTCATCCAACAACACCCAGTCACCCGGCACCACTTCGGTGGCCGACACCTCCCCACGTCGGCCTGACCGTAATACCACACACTTGAGTGACAACACTTTGGCCAATGCTTCTAAACTTCTTTCCGCTTTCAATTCCTGCCAAAATCCCAGCGCCACGTTGATGGTCAGCGTCAACAAGATCACCGCCGCGTCTAGCCAATCCTGCATCACTATCGCCATCACCGCCGCCACCCCTAAAATGGCCATTAGTGGTGACTTAACCTGGTTCCCCAGTAACCCCCCCACACTATAATGTCGTTGGTAATCCAATCGATTCAGACCATACCGGCTCAACCTTTTTTTCGCTTCTTGGTCCGACAAACCTTTACGGCTTAATGACTCCATCACCCACCCTCCCAGGCTTTTTCCATCCTACTGCACCTGACTTCTCAGCGCAAACTTAGCAATTCTTTGAGACTGGTCGCTTGATCCACTGCTTTATCATCTCTAAACCGCACCAATCGGGGAAAACGCAAAGCATAGCCGGCACTATGCACCGGACTTCGGGTCACTTCGTCCGCCGCGATTTCCACCACTACCCTAGGGTCGGTCCACACATCCGGTATCAAATTCTTGGCCACGACATAGGTTGTTGGCTGCGTCGCATTTACTTGCTCATCTAAGCGCCGTTTCAATTCCCGCCACTGCTCATCGGTTAAGCCCGTCCCGATTTTGGCAATGGTTTTAATTACTTTCCCCGCCTCATCTCTCACTCCCACCAAAAAGGCCCCGATCCCGAATTGGGTCCGTTTCCCCCGACCTCGATAAAAACCCATGACCACCCCGTCAATCGTATCCGCCAATTTACCGGCGGCTGTCTCTACTTCCTTAAACTTCACCCAATTAAAACCCCGTCGACCCGGCTCATACTCACCCTCCACTTTTTTCACCACCACCCCCTCATAACCCTGCTTCAATTGCTGTGCGTGGTATTCCCTGAGTACCTTGGGATCATTAGTTTGGATAGCCTCATCCACCACCAGCATCTGGTTGGCTCCAATTATTTTTAACAATTGTTGCCGCCGCTCTTTCAGCGGCCGCTTCAGCCAAGATTGACCGTTTAAGTACAGCAAATCAAAGGCAAAAAACCTCAAGGGTACCTTCCCCCTGGTGGCTGCTACCTCGTGTTTTCTTTTCCTGGTTATCGTTTCTTGAAACGGCAACAACCGGCCGCTTTCAAGATTAAAGCCCACTGCTTCGGAATCGATAATCACCGCCTCCGCCTTAATCTTTTCGACTACCTCTTCCAGTTCCGGAAACATCCAGGTTGTCTCTTCCAAATTGCGGGTATATGTCTTCACCCGCCAAGCTTGTCGCTTGTCGCCTGTCGCCTGTCGCCGAATATGTATCTGTACCCTGGTTCCATCAAATTTGGGTTCGACCATAACTGTTCCCATTTTTTGGATCATTTCTTCCGCCGATTTCAACCGCTGACACAAAGCGCTCATCACCGGTACCCCCAGCGTTACTCGCACCCGTCGCTTTAAGGCTTTGATGCCGTCGGCTTTTACCCATTGGCCAATCTGGCCGATATCCGGATAAACCTGATAAGCCGCTTCCAGCTCCGCCCGTCCCGCCTTACTCCCCGTGGCCATTACCGCTAAGGCGTCCAAGAGCGTTTTATCCGAAAAGCCTAAGCGCAGCCGACCCATCACGATCCGCACTACATATTTAGCCTCGATCGCCCCCACTGCCGATAACAACGCGGCTAACCGCTGCACTTTTTGATCCTGACTTCCAATCCCACTTTCCTGAGCAATCGACAGCAATCGTTTATATACTTCGACCACAAATAAGTTTTCCCTTTGCCCCGGTTTACCCTGAGCTTGCCGAAGGGCCACCAAACCCAAATCCCCGGTCTGCTTATACCATTGCCACACTTTAGTCGGTGTCAGCGCCGCCCTTTGGGCCAAAGCTCTCACTACCATTTTTTCGGCTAACTGGAATTCCACCCGATTATAAGCCGGCCCCAAACCCCCCTCCGCTAAATAACTCACTTCTTTGATCTCATCATCCGCCGCCCGTGCCAACAACACCGCCAGCAGCTCGGTCATGGCGTTGCGCGACCGAGTGGCCTCCAACTTCTCAAAAAACCGCGTTAAATCGGTAAACAGCATTGTTTATATCTTATCACTCCACCCCCGCTAACCGAATCTTCATAGGACTCCGACAAACAGCAAATAACCGATGCCCACCGCCATCATAAACATCATGCCCAAGAAGATACTGATAAAGCCAATCAAACGTTGGTGGACCACTTTCCAGACACCTTCGCCCGTTAAAACCAAACCAAACATTGACGGTAAAATTAAGGCTACATACATCCCCTGAACTTCCGTCGGATTCATAGGCCTAACTCGTCATCTCATAATAGGCACCCTTGGTCTTACCCCGTTTCTTGATCAAACCTTTATTCAATAAATCCTTCACATCCCGTAAAATCGTATCCACCGACACCTGCGGTAAGACTTTCTCCAAATCCGCCGATACCGCCCGACCCCCGTTATTTTGGATCGTCTCCAAAATTTTTATCTGCCGCTCGCTCAACGCTACCTGCCGACCGATCTTCGCTTTCAGTTGAATATCCCGGGACAATTTTAACACCTGCAGTTTGACCCGGTTTAATTCTGCCGCCAAACCCTTGTTAAAATATTCCAACCAGTAAGTTAAGTCATAGGCTTCCCCCGACCCCACGCTTTGCAAGGCCTCGTAATAGCCGGCGGCATCTTTGTCAAAATACTCATCCAGCGAGAAAAAGCGCTTGACATCATACCCTTCCGCAAACATTAACAGTAAAGCCATGGCTCGGGCGGTCCGGCCGTTACCGTCGGTAAAAGGGTGAATCCTGACTAATTCATAGTGGGTAATCCCAGCCCGAATCACCCCGTGGTGTTGCCGACCGCTGTCCGACGCCAACCAGTTAAAAAAACCCTTGAGCTGCACCGGTATATCCTGGTAGTGCGGCGGTCGAAACGTTACTTCCCCGGTGCGTGAATTTTTGACCACCACATCGACAATTCGGTAGGTGCCTCGTTGTTCCTCCGGTAACAAGCGAAAGGAGATTATCTCATGTAGTTCTTTGAACAGTTTTTGATCGATGTGCAGGGTTTCACGCCCCGGTTTACCGACTTCATCGATCCAAGCCATGGCTCGCCGGTAATTGATCACCTCTTGCCCATCCCGGTCCCCCCCGACAATCCCAGCCTGTTGCGCCGCTCGCTCGGCCAAAGTTTCATTTATCATTACTACTCGCTCGGCCTGCTCTTTGGACAACTCATTCCCTTCCAAATGAGTGCCATGATGGATGGTCCGGCTTAAGGCATCCTGCCTGAACTGAGCCTCCCAGGCCGGAACTAAAGCCGCGTGATTGACTACTTCCCGTGCCGCCTCGATCTCACCCACGTACCGCAGTAGATCATGAGTAATGATATAGCGCGGTTCGTAGACGTATGTTTTTGTTTGCCCTTGATCCATAACCAAACTCCCGTAGCTTCGGTTATCTTCCCCATTCTTGCAAATCCTGAAACTATTATCAACCGGCTTAATTGCCCTCTATATACGCCCCGACTTGGTGCAGTTGACTCGGCACCATCCCAACCAAATCTTGAGCGTTAAAATGCTCGCCTACCTTCTCCGCTAACGCCTCACCCGCTTTCTTATTCACATAACTCCCTACCTGAGCCGCCAAAAAGGCCTCATTTTTACAATAGAGCCCGGCCACCAGGCCAGCCAAAACATCCCCGGTTCCGCCTTTAGTCATCCCCGCATTCCCTCCCGCCACCACGACTACCTCTTCCCCCCGACAGACAACATCAATCTGACCTTTGGTTAAAATTGTTACCCTATCCAGTTGCTTTGATAAAAGTCCTGTTTTCTCTGCCCTCCCCTCGATGTTATTCCAATCTTGTATCTTGTATCTTGCCTGCCCTGAGCTTGTCGCATGGGTATCTTGTATCTTGCTCGCTAAGCGAGCAAATTCTCCCTGATGCGGCGTAATGATCATATTCCCGTTCAATAACCTCGGCTCCACCTCCTGCAGCGCTCCCCCGTCTACTACCCAGCGCTTATCCGGATACTTTGTCAGCAGGTCATTAATTATCTGCCGCGTCATCTTACCCCTTTCCATCCCCGGTCCAATCAAAACACTATCATCTTCCCGAATATAGTCATCCACCTGTCCCCAATCCACCACAATCCCTTCCCAGAAACCTGACTTAATTTTTTGGCGGACCAATTCATTATTCTCATTGGCAGGAGAAGTAAAATGTACCAGGTCCACCATTTTACTGGCCACTTCAGCTGCCCAAAAAATACTGGTATGAAACAGCTTCGATCCCCCGATCACTAACAACCGCCCATTCTGCCCCTTATGAGAATCCGCCGCCGGCTGATAAAGCCGCTTAATAATTTCAGGATTAAATTCTGTGATTATCATTGCTCATTGTTTCCTGTTTCCTGTTCATTATTGCCTCAATTTTACTTCATCTATCACCTGATAAACACTACCCTCTGGTTTTAAAGTACTCTCATACCACCTGACTCGTTCCACCGTCCAACGCTGGGGAATATCCAGGTTATAAAACTTGGCAATGGTCTTGCCAATCTCGATCCGTTCCGCTCGACCGCAGTCTGGTTCGATCCGGCCGATCGTCACATGTGGCCGCAATGGTTTATGATCAAAAGCTAGCTTCGCCGTGTCCAAATCCCGACGCACCGTGTCACCCAAACGGTTTAATGCCCGCAGATTCCCCCCGAGCCTAAGGTAAATCAGTTTGGGTAAAACCATGGTCGGCTTTTGCCTTAAGCGTAGCCGCCGCATAGTTAACCCATGAATCCTTTCTCCGTATTTTGGACTCATCTCCTGTCTGGGAAAGGTATCTACACCCTTTAACCTCACCTCGAACTGCATCCCTCCCCCAAGTGCCGTCAAAATCCGCTGTATTTCCTTAGCTTGTTCCTCCGCCGTCACCCCCAGAAACACCAGCGTTTGATGCCACTTTTCCCTTGGTTCCCACCGCACTTTCCACTGCGATCGTTTTAGCCGCTTCACCACTCTCGCCACCCTCCGTTCCGCCTCCTCGGATAATGGCAGGCCGATAAACCACCGTTGACTCATAGGTTTAATCGTTCAATGGCCAAATCAGCTGATTCTTTAAACTTCCCTGCTACTTCGGTGGTGGTAATGATTGTTTGCTGTTTCCCCAAAAGCCCTAACACCACTCGGTCATGAGCTTCATCCAACTCCGAAAAAATATCATCCAAGAGGAGTACCGGCCGCTCCCCAGTTTTCGCTTCGACAAAATTCATTTCTTCGACTTTTAACCACAAAACTCCCATTCTTTGCTGCCCCCTCGACCCATAAATGGCCAAGTCCCGGTCGGCCATGACCCGAAAATCATCTTTATGTGGCCCCACCAAGGTATAGCCGGCCGCCACCTCCTCCTCGGCGTATTGCTTCAAGCGCGCCTCAGAGATTGCCGAATAATCATAAACCAACCAACGGTTGCTCTCGATCTTCGGCTGACCGTTGATAAATTCGATCAATTCTCGCCGCCGGTTCAACAAGACATCCCCTTCTTTAATTAACAGTTGATCCCAAAAAGCCAGGGTTGTCCGCGACACTTCTTCCTCCTGAATCAGGCTTAACAACCGGTTTCGCCGCCGCAAGGCTTTTTCGTAGCTGACCAAGGATCGGCGATACTCGGTATCAACTTGAGTTAAAATCCCATCCAAAAACCGCCGCCGCATCGTTGGACTGTCGGTCACTATTTCCAAGTCTTCCGGCCTAAAGATCACCGCCCGCAAATTCCCCAGAAAATCCATTTTGCGCCGGGCTACGCCATTCACCTTAAACGCCCGCTTCACCGTTCGCTTTCCCTGCACTTCTCCCCGCGTCAGCCTCACCTGCAATTGTTTGTCTCCGACCAACCCCGTGATATGAGCCACTTCGGCTTGCCAATTAACTATCTCCTCAATTTTTTCGGCCCGAAAACTCTCTCCCGTCGCTAATAAATAAATCGCCTCTAGAACGTTTGTCTTTCCCACTGCATTCGGCCCCACCAACACCGTCGTTTGCCTATCAAACTTTTTCTTTAGTTCCCCGTAGTTCCGAAAGTATTTTAATTCCAAATCCTTAATCCACATCTTCCCTCCTAAAGTACTGCTCCAAAGCCTTACTTTGAACCCTCACTTGCCAGCCCCTCCCCACCCTTCTGACCACCAACACCGTCGATAACAAAATCATCACCCCAAACACTCCTACCGCCGGTAATAGCAGCTGGTAGTCAGTCAATTCCGGTCTTAATCGTCTCACCCCCAACAAGAAAAAGATAAAACCCACCCAAAACACCAGGAAAACCAGCCGTAGATCACGCCATCGGCCCTGATAATCATCACCGAAATTTCTGGTATACCCCCGCATTCCCAAAAGTACTGCCAAACCCAGACCGACTGCTTTGATTACGCCCCATACCAAACTACCTTTATCGCCTGCCGGCAAATGATTTAATTCCAACAGCACTAAACCCATAAACGCTACCAAAGCCCCAGCATAAGACAAGGTGTGAGAGAACTGTAAATGAAAAAACCGATTAACCTCTGCTAAATCCCCTTTTTCTTGCCTTAGGTAGACCGACATCATTTTGGTCACGGCGTGAATCGCCGTCCCCCCATAAGCGAACATAAAAGCCAGCAAGATGATGTTAACCAAAAGCGCATCTGGGAAAAAAGCGTAAGGATTTCGCGGTAATTGCTGTACCGACCGTAAATACGCATATACAAATGGAAAGATTATCCCCGGTATGATGATTAAATTAATCACTTGCTGGACCGACAGATTCCAGACTTTTTTCCGGTGCAGGTAAGCAGACCGATATAACACCGCCGCCGCGAACATAACCACCACCAAAACCGTTGATATCCCAACATCCCAAATCATGCCCCAATTGTACTACCGCTGATGTCTCGAGCAAAAATAGGTTCCCCGCCCCCCCACCTTTATTTTCTTAATTACCCCATCACAGCCATTTAAACCACACCTTTGCCCCTCCCGCTTATAGACCAGAAACTCCTCTTGATATTGACCGCCCAGGCCGTTGATATGTTTGTAAGTATTTTCGCTGGCGCCACCTGCCTCAATGCCTCGCTTAATCACTTGGACACAGGTTTGGTGCAGCCGTTTTATCTCCGCTGGTTTGAGAGAGTTCGCCTTTCGGGTTGGTTTCGTCTGGGTTAAGTAGAGCGCATCGTTAACATAAATATTACCCAAACCTCCGATTTTAGCTTGATCTAACAACACTAGCTTTACAGGTCTGGTGGATCTTTTTAGCACCCCTTTTAAATACCCAACTGTAAATTCCGGGTCAATGACATCCGGCGGCAATGTCCTACCAGTTGCTAACCACTCATCGCTCGTCGCTATTTTGATCCACCCAAACACCCGCATATCATTAAAAAACAACTTTGACCTGCCTGCCGGCGAGGCGGGTCCGTCCGTAAACCCGATGATTACTCGAGTATGCTTGCTTGGTAAACTATTCACCCAATCCTCAGTCGGATGTCCCCCCACCACCCGCCTTCCCTTATCTTGAAATATCAATTGTCCCGTCATCTTGAGGTGAATTAATAGCACCAAATCTTCTCGATCCAACTCCACCGCCACCATCTTCGCCTTCCTCGTCACCCGTCTAATCTTCCGTCCCACCAAAATCTCCGACTCACCCACAAATGACTTTTCCCGCAACACTTGCACCGACTTAATCTTTCTCCCCGGCAACACCTGTTGTAATTGTCTGGCTATGGTCTCGACTTCCGGTAACTCCGGCATAACGCTATCTTACCCCAAACTTACCTGCTGCCAATCCTTATGTTATGGTGTATACACTATGGATACCCAAATGACCCGGGTTCAAGCCTATTTGAATCCCCCAGACATTGCCCATCTGGATGGCCTGGCCAAAACCATTCGCACCAAACGCTCCCAAATCATTCGGGATGCTGTCTTGGCAGTTAATCTTCGTTACCACCAACTTGTTGGTTACTTAAAATCCAATAATACCTCTAAAACTAACCCCTTACTAAGTCTTAGCGGCATTGGAAAAAGTAAAACCGGCCGATTTAGCGTTAATTTAGACACTATCGTCACTCTGGACCAGGGCTTTGCCAAAATCGGCCTCAAAACCGCGCCCAAACTCTAAACCTCCAACTCCACCACCACCGGCAGGTGGTCCGAAGCATCCATAACGGGTATCCTCGTCGACACCTGCTTAATCCCCTTACCCTTGATAAATACATAATCCACATGATACCTCTTATATCCCACTTTATGGATAGTTGGGTGCAGCGTCGGTTCCGTCGGCTTAGATACATCTGCCAGACCTTGACTCAACAATTCATAATTCTCATTCCCATAGGGCGTATTCATATCCCCACATAAGATATACTCATCATAATCGGCCAAAAAACCTTTTACTTGTTTCGTCGCCTGCAATTGGTGTTCGGTCACTCCGGCGTGTGGTGTAATGGTGTGATGGGTTGTGAACACCCATAACTTACCTCCTCCTATCCCAATCTTTTGGCCAATCAAAACTCTGGGGATGTTATACCGGTCCTTTCCCCCAGCCTCTAGAATTTCCTCTGTTGCCCGTCTTTCATATCGAAATTCTTTGATCTCCCTTACCGGCAACCCAGTATATATAGCTATACCCATGTCATACTTCCCCTGGCCTTCATCCGCCCAAAAATATCGGCGGTAAATCCCGTCGATCCCTAACCCTTGCTTAATTTCCTCGAATAAATTCACCTCCGCCGCCCCTTGTCCTTGCCCTCTCATCCCCACCTCCTGTAGACAAACGATGTCTGCCTTTTCAGACTGTAAAAACTGTATTACCTTATCTAGGTGCCTCCCTTGCCAGACGTTGTAAGTAATCAGTTTAAACTTCATCCTGCTTTTCCTGCCACTTCTCCTCAACTAACTTACCCATCTCTCTCACAAACCTCTCTTTAGAAAATTTTTGAGCGTGGTTAATCATATCCTGTGGCTTGTAGCTTGTCGCTTGTAGCTTCTTAATCGCTCCCATCAACCCTTCCACCGAGTATTCGTCGAATTTAATCCCAGTCTTTCCCTCCACCACCGTTTCCCGATACCCACCGCCGTTATAGGCAATTACTGGTGTGCCGCACAGCATCGCTTCCACCGGTGTCAACCCAAAATCCTCATCCTTGGCCAATGCCAAAAATGCCTTGGCTCCACTATAAAGTTCCGTCAGTTTATCATCCGCTACAAACCCCAAAAACTCCACCGACGGTCCGGCCATCGCCTTAAGCCGTTTCTCCTCTCGGCTATAGCCTCCCCCCACCCCCACTACTTTCAATGGTATCTTCAATTGATTCGCCGCTTCCACCGCCATCGACAACCCCTTCCCCCCCACTAGCCTCGAAATTACCAAATAGTACTCTCGAGATTCGCGACTAGCAACTAGTGATTTACTAATCTCTCGTCGCAAACCGCTAATCGCTAATTCTGCTGGTGGGTAAACGACTATGGCTTCCCTCCGGTAAAACTTTTTTATCCTCTCCTGGACATTCTTCGAATTAGCCACAAACTCATCCACCCGCTGGGCTGCCAAAAAATCATATTGCCTTAAGAATTTATTGACGATACCAGCATAAATCCTCACCGGCCAATATCTCTGCCAATTTATTGAGGTGTCATAGCCATACAAATACCTCGGTGGTGTGTGGCAATAACAGATATGTAAAGTTTCCGGTCGGGTGATCACACCCTTGGTGATATACCAGGAAGCCGAGGAAATAACTACATCAAACTCACTCAAATCAAAGCTTTCCCAAATTAAGGGTGCCAAAAACCTCAATGGGGAATGGAGTTTTGTAGCAAAGCCTGGGATCGACTGCGCCCAAGAATGAATAATAGTCCGCTGCTTAAACCATTTATACGCTTCCCCTTCCGGCCTATAGAACGCGGTGTAAATCGGTGCCTCAGGATACATCTCAGCCAACACCTCCAAAACTCTTTCCGCCCCGCCAAACTCATTCAGATAATCATGCACCAACGCTACTCGCATATTAAAATAAAGCCTCCTGCACCGATTGCTCAAACGCATCGGCGGGCAACTTGCTGATTAAACTGGTAAACTCCAGTTCGGTAAACAG
The DNA here is from genome assembly GCA_001803415.1 of Microgenomates group bacterium RBG_16_45_19. Taxonomy (GTDB): domain Bacteria; phylum Patescibacteriota; class Microgenomatia; order UBA1400; family RBG-16-45-19; genus RBG-16-45-19. The sequence goes on from MHDC01000044.1 coordinate 36,218, forward strand.
GTTCACCGCCTTTTGCTTATCATACGCCTTCACCTCGGCGGCTTTAAGATCAAGCTTGATCGGCACCTTGGTCACAATTGTCGCCAAAGTTCGGCTCTCAAAGGCCGAGTCGCGGCCGGATACGATTTTCTGTTTGACCGATCCGGCCAGCTCATCCACATGCTCATACACTCCCTCCAAGTTAGTATAAGCCGTCAGGAGCTTCACCGCCGTCACCTTGCCGATACCCCGAATGCCTGGAATATTATCACTGGCGTCTCCCGCCAGTCCTTTATAATCCGGCACCTGCTTAGGCGTCACTCCCAAATCCCGCTTGACCTCGGCTTCATCATAAATTACCGCCGGCCTATTCACTCTGGCCGGCAGGTACACTCGCACTGGTCCTGAGCCTGCCTGTAGTGAGCCTGCCGAATCTACCGAACCATCATCTACCAACTGCAAGGTGTCCTTGTCTCCGGTCACAATGATTGCCTCCATCTCGACCGCCGCCGCTTGCCTTGCCAGCGTCCCGATCACGTCATCCGCCTCATAAGTTGCCTTAGTAAACACCGGCACATTTAAAGTTTCTACCAATCCAAAAGTTAGTGGTTCCTGGGCTTTCAACTCCTCCGGCATCTTTTCCCGGTGGGCTTTGTAAGCCGGAAAGACTTCGTGGCGAAACGTCCGACCCACATCAAACGACACCGCCAAATGCGTCGGCTCCAGTTCCTCTAGCACAGTCAACAGAATTCGGGTAAAACCGTAGACCGCATTCACCAGCGTCCCATCTCGTTTGGTTAAAGTTTGCGGAAAGGCAAACCAGGCCCGATACAGCATCGCGTGTCCATCAATTAGCACTAGCTTCTTTTTCTGTTCTTCCATGGCTGTATTGTAGTACACCCCCTGCTCTTCGCCCAGTTGACCAACTTGACCAACTATGATATAAAGATCTTATTATGGAAGTCTACAACGTTTACCAAGCCAAGACTAACCTTTCCCACCTCCTAAGCTTAGTCCAAAAAGGCCAAAGCATCACCATCGCTAAAGCCAACAAACCCATCGCTGACTTGGTACCACACCAAAAAAAGACACTTAAAACCAGAAAACTCGATTTTCTAAAGGGTAAAATTAAAATCGCTCCTGATTTTGACGCCTACGACAAAGTCATCGAAAAGCTTTTCTATGAAAGCAAAATCTTTCCTGGTTGATACTCATATCATCCTTTGGGCTTCACATCAAAGCCATCGTCTTCCTTTAACCGTCAGAGAGATTCTTACCGACCCCCACCATCGCTGTTATGTAAGTTTAGTTAGCATTTGGGAAATAACTATTAAAAACCAAGCTGGGAAGATCGAAGTCCCTAAAAACTTTAGCCGGATCATCGAGTCAATAGGCTATTTATCCCTACCCATCACCCTAGACCATATCCAATCTCTTTATCAACTCCCCCCGATCCACAAAGACCCCTTTGATCGACTCATCGCCGCTCAATGTCTGGTCGAAAACCTCACCCTCATCACTACTGACAAAAACTTACTCCGCTACCCAATTAAAACTCTAAAACCTAACCACTAGGCACTAAGATCTATTTTCCCCATTCTCCACTTGATTCTTCACCACAAACTGCTCCTGTTTTTCGATCCGGTCCAATTTCACCTCAATCGCGTCCAAGCGCTCGTTTAACCGCCGCCGGTGAAACCGATCCTTGGCTTCATCCAACGACACCGTTGCCAGTGACACCAATAAGCCAAATGCTAAGACCCCAGCGACCTGGAGGATCATCCCGATCAATTTACCCATTGAGGTCACCGGCACCATATCGCCGTAACCCACACTCGTAATCGTGGTCACCGACCACCACAGTCCATCAAAGACATTGGTAATGATCGCCCGCCGCGATCCTCGTTCCACCGGAACGACGATGATTCCCAACACAACCGCTAAGACACACAAACTCCAAAACAATTTCTGAAACCGTCGCTGCTTGATTAAAGCTTCCGAAGCGTTACCCATAGCCTCATTCTAATTCATTATTTTTGGTTTGGCTTTAGGTCTGCCTATAATGGCTTCAAACTCATCGGTGTCGATGCTTTCCTGCTCTAACAGCTTATCCACTACCCGATCTAATGCCAAGCGCTCCCGCTTAATCACCACCTCAGCCAGCTGTCCGGCTTTGGCGATGATCTTCCCAATTTCCTCATCCACCTGAGCCTGCTTTTTCTCCGACAATTTGGTTGGCTCGATATACAATCGCCCCCATTCGGCCGTATCAAATTGCGGCCCCAAATTCACCGGTCCCAGGTCCGACATGCCGTAATCCACCACCATCGCCCTGGCTACTCTGGTTGCCCGATCAATGTCGCTGGCCGCTCCACCCGTCAATTCATTAAAGACAATTTTTTCGGCCGACCGCCCACCCAGTAACACCGCGATATCTTCCAAGAGTTCGCTCTTAGTCTGCTGATACTTATCTTTTTCCGGCGGCGTCAAGGTGTAACCCAAAGCCATGCCCCGGCTGACAATACTCACCCGGTGCACCCGATCGGTATGAGGTAAGAAGTGAGCTACTATAGCGTGCCCGGCTTCATGGTAAGCCGTCATTTTCCGCTCATAATCATCTTGCAGCCGCTTCCGCTCCGGCCCCAACTTCACTTTCATCGCTGCTTCTTCGACATCATGGGCGTTAATCGAATCCCGATTATTTCGAGCCGCCAAAATCGCCGCTTCGTTCAGCATATTCTCAATGTCTGCTCCTGAATAACCGACTGTCCGTTTGGCCACTCGCTCCCAATTCACTTCCTGGTCGAACGGTTTACCTACGGCATGGATCGCCAAAATCCGCTTCCGCTCTTCTAAATCCGGCAGCATCACCGTTACCCGCCGGTCAAATCGACCCGGTCGGGTTAAGGCCGGATCCAGTAAGTCGCCCCGGTTGGTAGCGGCCAAAACGATCACGTTGTCATTTGGGGTGAAGCCATCCATCTCCACTAGAATTTGATTTAAAGTTTGTTCTCGTTCATCATGCCCTCCGGCCGTGCCCAAACCCCGCATCCGGCCAATAGCATCAATCTCATCGATGAAGATAATACAGGGAGAGTTTTTCTTGGCCGTATCAAACAAATCTCGAACCCGTGAGGCACCGACCCCCACCAGCATTTCCATAAATTCCGACCCGGCCATCGAGAAAAACGGCACTCCGGCTTCTCCTGCCACCGCCCGAGCCAACAAGGTTTTGCCGGTTCCCGACGGTCCGACTAAAAGGACGCCTTTGGGTGTCCTGGCTCCCAACTTCCGGTACTTTTTCGGATTCTTTAAAAAGTCCACCACTTCTTCCAGTTCCAATTTTGCTTCCTGCACTCCGCCCACATCTTTAAAGGTTACATTCTGCTTACCCTTTGCAAACAATTTAGCTTTACTCCGGCCAAAACCCATAATGCCGTCCTGGGCTCCCCGAGCCTGACGAATAATAAACACAAAGAACAGCACCATCAATAGAATCGGCAAACCATTGATCAACACTTCAAACAGGAGGCCGCTCATCGGCGGTTCCCTATACTCTACCTGCACCGAATCCGGTTCAATGCCACCGTACTCCAGCAAAGTGACAATGTCCGTCTGCGGACTCTTGGTTACGTATTTCACTTCATCAGAATTGACGTAGGCGACTTCAATCTGTGATCCGGTATCCACCAGCCTTTCCACTTCACTCTGACTAATATCCTCATACATTTGAGTCATGGAAATTTGGTTCTTTTTGCCCATTCCGGTAAACACTTGACTCAAGAGCGGTAAGAACAGCAGTAAAATTAAAAACCAAATCAGCAAGCGCCGGATATTAAACTCCATCTTGAATTCATACTTTTTCAACGGCGGCACCGGCCCCTTACCCGCATTTTTAGCTTTCTCTGGTTTCGTAGGTGTGGGCTTAGCTGCCGGCTTCTCCGGTGTGGGTGCTTTAAACATAGTTTGCAGGCTGATTATCTCATCAACAGACTATTCTACCAAATATACTGCCGGTTAGATGACTTTATCCCCTGCCTTGACCTCCAAGTCCGGTTTGAGCAGCACAGGCCGGCCATCCTCCATCACTACCGCCATCAACATACCTTGACTGTAACCTAAATTCCCCATCTTCTTCGGTTCTAAATTCACCATAAACGGCAATTGTCTGCCTATTAACTCCTCCGGCGTATACCACTGTTTAATCCCGGCAAAGATCGTCCGCTCCCCCCCTGAAAATCCGACCTCTGGCGGACCAAAATCGACTATCAGCTTAATCACTTTCTCACTTCCCTCGGGCACCTCGGCTGACTTAACCACTCCCATCCGAATAGCCACCTTGGCAAAATCTTGATAAGTAATCGTATCCATGGCCTGCACTTTACCAGCTAATCTGCCTCGCTTCAACTCCAACCACCATCTTAATTATTTGCTTTGCTCATTTGCCCTGCTTGCCTCTTTCTGCTAAGATAACCCCGCACTTTAAGATTAAGAGTGCGACGTGCGGGGTAGTCCTTCGGCCTAACTCAGGACGAGAGATTATCTTTAGCACTACGTGCGGGGTAGTGTATGGTTGCACGTGAGGCTCATAATCTCACAGACCAGGTTCAAT
>MHDC01000045.1:0-30415 GCA_001803415.1 Microgenomates group bacterium RBG_16_45_19
GTTTTGGATATAAAAAAGGTCGCCGCGTTCGAAATAGGGGGCGTCCAGATATTTATATAACTCTTCCCGGGGTTGATTCAGGATCCAGGCCTTGGCCTGGAAAAGGGCTGGATTATCGAACAAGGGTTGAACGGCGGTCTCCATATAACTGACTTGGTAACTGCTGGCAAACCAATAGGGAGCGACATATTCATATTCGTCCAGTGCTGCTTGGATTTGGCTGTGGAGATTTTGGTCAAGTAGATCGGCCACTGCCGGGGTGAGCCACATAAAATTGACGGCAATATTATACCGACGCCGGAAGTGATTACCGCCAGCCGGACCGCCAGTGTGAGTAAACCAATACGAGTCTTTAGAAAAGGTTTGGACTTGGACACGGAAGTCTGTATACGTGGTGAGGGATTGTTGGGCTTGATTAGCCAGGTTTTGGTCAGCCGACGGCTGGCCGGCTAAGTTATACAAGCCCAAAAAGCCTTGGTAGCCAGCCATATACATTTGGATTTCAAAGGGGTATTCCTTAAAGCGTTCTCGGTACGTAGTATTCACGAAAGGATCATCGAGGTTGTGGAATTCGAGGAGGGGTTTGGCCTTAGTATAGGCATCGAGGGCAATCGAAGGATTGAGTTGAGCATATTGCCAGAGAGCGTAAAAATTGAATTGGGGATACCGCCATGACCAGGTGTTTCGGGGGACACCGGTTTTGGTCCGACTGTCATATGTCGACAGGCTATCCAGCCATTGGGGAGGCGGGATGGTGGCGGTGCGGCTGGTACCGGCCTCCCAGCCAACGTGGACACATAAATCAACATAGGGTGTTTGGGGGGAATCACAACCAGCACCAAAATAGGTGGCGTAGTAATCGGCCAGATAGGCTAAGAGTTGCGGGCGCAGGAGAGAATTTACCGGTAAGTGGGCATAAGCCATGGACAAAGTTAAGAGAGTTTCGCCGGGATTGCTGAAATAACTGGCATGTTGAAACAGCAGGTTTTGACCGTCATTGTAGTAGCCGGGGAGTAAAAAACGGTTGGCATCGCCGGGGGTATAGACAGCCAGGATCTTTTGGATTTCTTTTTCCAGTCGACTTTGGAGCTCGGCTGCCGCCGGGACAGTGGCCGGCTGATAAGTTTCATTGAGATAGATATTGTCTAAACGACGGCTCTCACCCTGAGGTCCCATGGCAATCAGGGCATTACCCTCATGGAAATAAACACGGCCTTGATGGAAAATGGGGGGATTATTGCGACCATTGCCATAGATGCCACTTAGACTGTGGTTTTTACCGGCGTACCAAATACTGGAATCGGCTGGTTGGCCAACCATAAGGTACTCATCGTAACCGGGGGCATTGAAGGGATAAATGAGCGGCCCGTCATTGGCAAACTGGATCACGTTTTTGGACTCAAAAGCGTACCGTTGCTGCAGGAGCCGATTACCCCCGCCCGAGAATTCTTCCGGTTCATCCACCACCCCCCACCAATCGACCAAGCGGACATAGGGGGTACCGGGTAACCAGCTACCCATATTGGTTGGCAGTGAGCCGGAATCCCAAAAACGGTAGTTCATCCGTTGATACAAGCTGCCATCGGGCATAGCCACCGGGGGGTACATGGCCCCGTTGCCATTGTTTCCCCAGAAAATATACGGCGGGGTGGTGCCAACTATGGGAGCACCGGTGTTTTTATTTAAAAAAGTGTGAGTTTGAAGGTGAGGATTGTTACTGAGTACAGTTGAGATTTTAGACATGTCCATAATGCTTGAGCCGGCTGGCCAGGGCCAGCTAATGTCGGTACGATCATTCGGACCATCGGCGGTAAAACGAGGGCCGATGTCGCAATTGGGGTAACCGGTAGCGCAACCATTAGGATAGAGGAGCGGTCGATAGCTGGGTTGGTAGGTTTTATCAATCCACCGGTAGGGGCTATTGCTGACGAAAGTGACATAGTCACCGTTGATGATCGGCCAATAGTTACGAAAATCATGGCCAGGCAGTTTATCGGTTGATTTCCATCTCAAGGTACCAGTGTCGGCATAAACGGCGTAGGCGTACATGTTGTTGGCGGCAAAATAGAGGGTGTGGGGGGTACTTTGATCATAGGTTATGGCTTGGCTGATTGACCCCGTCAGAGGGTCTTGGCCGCTGGGGGGATAACGCCAGCTTAATGACCCATTAGTAGCAGAGTAGGCATAGAGGTAGCCGTCTCGGTTGCCTTCGTAGACGGTGTTGTTGGCGACCACGGGGCTGGTCTCAAAGGCAGCCTGGGCCTCAGTTGACTGCCAGATAAGACTGCCGGTCGCGGCGTTTAGAGCGCGCATTTTCTTGTCGTAACCACCGATGTAAACGACTCTATTGACTACCGTCGGTGAATGGCCCAAAGGTAACTCAGTATCATAGCGCCAGAGGAGGGCACCAGTGGCGGCATTTAGGGCTAATAAGCCTTTGGAGGTCGAGAGGTATAACGTGCCGTCGACCGCAATTACTTGGGATTTAAAATCAATGAACGGTTCGATGACCCGATACCACTCGACTGAGAGACCGGTATCGACTTGCTCGTTTACCCAGCTGGTGCGTTGAAAGTTAGCCCCGGCGGTATACCAGTTAGCTGAGGTTTGAGCCAAGGCAGGACTAGCCAGGATCAAGAAACCAGAAACAAGAAACAATGAATAACCAAGAGCGAAACGGCCCAGCATAGTCCTATTCTATAGGTATTGGACCAGGAAATTAAAGTCAAAAATATCAATTAAACCAGTACCAAGGAGGTTGTAAGGTAAATAGGTTTGATTGAAACGGGAAACTAACAGGCTTAAATCTAACCAATCCACATCCCCATCCCCATCAAAGCCTAAGAAAGGCGTCGGTGAGGGTGAGGGGGGTGGGGGAGTGTAATTGGGATCAGAGGGAGCTTCAATCAAGGCTACCAGGTTTTGGATATAGAAGAGGTCTCCCCGTTCAAACATGGGGGTGTCCAGGTATTTGTATAACTCTTCCCGGGGTTGATTAAGAATCCAGGCCTTGGCTTGGAAGAGGGCTGGAGGATCAAAGATATGAGTGGTGGAGTTTTCGCCATAGCCAATTTGGTTACCTCCAATAAACCACTGAGGGGCGACGCGATAGTATTCGGTGAGAGCGTTTTGAATTAGAGGCAGCAGGGTTGAGTTCTGCCCGTATAGATCGCCCACGACGGGGGTCAACCACATAAAGTTAGCCGCAATGCTAAAACTTTGACGATTTCTATTAGTCCAATGAGGATCAGTCGAGAAATGGCTTTGGCGAAAGTTTAGATATTCATTAAGTTTAGCGGCTGTTTGGCTTCTCAATGTGGGACTACAGTGAGTGCTGCCGACGAGATCACAGAGGTTGAGAAAACCTTGATACCCGGATAAGTACATATTCACCGTAAAAGGAAATTCGGTTAGGGTCGCTTGAATACTGGTAGAATCATCGAGTTCGATCAGGTTTACAACTTTATTAAAAGCCTCTAAAGCCACTGAGGGATTGTCTTGGTGGAGATTATGGATGTATAACCACAGGGCGTAGATATTTGGTTGGGGGTAAGTCCAAGGCCAGTTACCGCCACCGGGCGTGGCAGATTTGGTCTGACGATCATATGAAGAGAGTTGGTTTAACCAGTCGGGTGGTTTGATCAGGGCATCCCGACTGGTGCCTTCGATCCAGCCGGTGTGGGCGCAAAGTTCAATTCTGGGGGTCGTGGCCGGATTATCACAGGCGGTACCAAAGTAAGTTTGGTAGTAATCAATCAGATAGTTTCTCAGTTGATCTTTAAGCGGCTGGCTGAGGTGGGGGTAGGCTAAAGCTAAAGTGTAAAGGGTATCACCCGGATTGGAAAAGTAACTGGCATGCTGTCGCACTAACATCCAGCCATCGTTACGATAACCGGGGAGTAAAAAGCGATTAGGACTGGTGGGGTTGGGTGTGTAGACCGCCAGGATTTTCTGGATTTCCTGTTCCAGTTTGGTGATGAGTTCGGTGGGGTTGGGTACTGCCTCTGGTACAGGTTGGCTGGGTGGTTGAATGGGGACAGCGTCCACTTTACGACTACCACCGCCAACTTTAAAGGCTAACAGGGAGTTGTTATAGAGTAAAAATAGCCGGTCTTGATGAGGCACCAGCGGGCTTTCCCGGCCATTGCAGTAGTAACCACTTAAACTAAGGCTGTTGCCTTCGTACCACCAACACCAGTCACTTTGTGAGTGCTGCATTTCCCGGTTATCGGGAGCTTGACCGGGATAATCATCTTGAGGAGAGAGAGAAGGCGGCCAATAGGTGGCAGAGCCGCCGTTGGCGAACTGGATGACGTTTCTGGAGTCACCACTGACATCATAGCGTTTGCGGTAAATCCGATTACCCCCACCCGAAAAATCTTCCGGTTCATCTGAGACACCGGTTAAGCCGGTTAAGCGAATGAAGGGTGAATTAGCAATCTGCCAACCAGCAATCGTGATTCCCATACTGATGAGTGGACCACCAAACTTAGTATTGGCCGCCTGATAGAGGGTCTGATCTGGCATGACAATTGGTGGATACATTGGACCGGTGCCGTTATTGACCACTAAAATAAAAGGGGCCGGGTAAGCAAAGGGAGCGCCACTAACCCGATGAAGCAGAGTATGAGTTTGAAGATGCGGATACTGATTAAGGACATTAACCGTTTTTTGCAGATTCATGAGAGTTGAGCCTTCTGGCCATGGTCCGTTGGGACCGGCGGTGGATTTGGGACCGATAGATTGATCGCAAGTAGCCAGGGTTTCGGCGGTGCACCAATTGGAGATAAGGTAGGTATCACCGGGAAGATCCAAGGTGCTTGGTGGTGGAGCAGGTGGGGGGTTATCCCAGTCGTTATCGCGGCCACCGGCCAAAGTGACTGTAATAGTATTGGCGGTGTTGGCTAAGATGACACCTTTACTATCTTGGTCCAAGACATTAATAATGACTTTGCCGACTAAACTATTTGAGATCCAACTGGCTTGATCGTCGATAAGGATAGTGGAGTTATCGGGGCCATCGTGAGTTCCGGATTGATACAAGAGCGATTCATAAGTACTTTGGTACCCGTGACTATCAATCTCTCGATAAGGGAAATTGCTAACAAAAACGACCTGGTTACCAGTAATCACCGGCCAGAAGTTACGAAAATCCTGGCCGGGGAGTTTGGCCGATGATTTCCACCTCAAGGTGCCAGAATCGGCATTTAAGGCATAGGCATACATATCGTTAGCGGCAAAGTAGAGAGTATTGGAGTTGTTAGTGGTATCATGATAAAAGGCTGGAGACTGGCTGATAGAACCGGTTAAGGGTGCATTTCCAGGTGGATATTGCCAGACGGGTGGGACATTAGTCGATCCAAGTGGATTGGTGGCCATATAAGCGTAGAAGCGGCCATCACGGTTGCCATTGTAGACTCGGTTGTTGACGACCACCGGATTAGTCTCAAAAGCCGCCCCAGCTCTTTGGGTGTACCACAAACGCTCGCCGGTAGTGGCGTTAAAAGCATAGATACGACCGTCATAACTGGGTAAGTAAACCGTGCCGTTAACGACGGTGGGAGTAGCCACCGGCAGGGCGGTATCGTAGCGCCATAATTCCGAACCATCATTGGCTCTGATGGCATAAAGACCTCTGGAGGTAGCAATGTACAAAATACCATTAACGGCAATCGGTTGAGTCTTCATATCGACAAAGGCTTCGATGGGACGATACCATTCGACATTAGCGTTACCCTCAACTTGAGTTGATACCCAACTGGTTCTTTGGGGGTTAGCTCCAGCCATGTACCAATCGGCTGAGGTTTGAGCCAAGGCAGGACTTGCCAGGATCAAGAAACCAGAAACAAGAAACAATGAATAACCAAGAGCGAAACGGCCCAGCATAGTCCTATTCTATAGGTATTGGACCAGGAAATTAAAGTCAAAAATATCAATTAAACCAGTACCAAGGAGGTTGTAAGGTAAATAGGTTTGATTGAAACGGGAAACTAACAGGCTTAAATCTAACCAATCCACATCCCCATCCCCATCAAAGCCTAAGAAAGGCGTCGGTGAGGGTGAGGGGGGTGGGGGAGTGTAATTAGGATCAGAGGGAGCTTTAATAGTAGCCATAAGATTCTGGATATAAAACAGGTCGCCGGCTTTAAAGATGGGTACGTCTAAGTACTTGTACAATTCCTCTCTGGGTTGTTTGAGGATGTAGGCTTTAGCTTGGAAAATCGCCGGTACGTCATAGAGTGATGCCTGTAGACCTTCAGCCATTGAAGCTTCGTAGGCGCTCACAAACCAGTAGGGGCCAACGTAGTTATACTCAGACACGGCGGTTTGGACATGAGCCAGCGCGTGATCATGCAGGTATTGTCCCAATTCTGGGACTAACCATAAGAAATTACGGCTGATATTAAACCGGGTATTGTAGGTCCAAAATTCATCGTTGGACCACGGACTGTCTTTACTAAACAAGCGCGACCGCATGTCCTGAAGTCGATTTAATTCGGCTTGGACTTCGGTCCGCCGGTCGGTATCGGTGCCAGCTAATTGCTGTAAATTGAGATAACCTACATAACCGGCGATAGCATCATTGACCCGCCAGGGATGGAATTCGTGGCTGGGAACAGTCGAGCCAGTTTCGCTAATTCCCGACGGCACTAATAACTTCGTTTTAGCCCGAGCGTAAACTGCCGGCGCTTCGGCCGGGAAAAGTTGGGCGTATTGCCACATGGCATATAAATTAATTTGCGGGTAGGGCAATATCGGAGTGATACGATTATCAATTGGCCCAGTACTATCGGCCAAAGACTGCATACTAGTGACGACTTCAGGGGGATGATTCATGAATTCGCGGCTAACTCCTCGATTCCAACCGATTTGAGTGGGCATCGCCGTAACATAGTAAGTTTGATAGAAATTCCGGATGTAGCTTTGGAGTTGTTGTTGTAAAGGTAAATTGCCGTCGAGCAGGGGATAAGCCTGAATTAAGGTCAGCAGGGTTTCACCGGGGATCGTAAAATAGAACTGCATCCCGCTATAGAGGCCAGTTCGGCTCATGTAGTAACCATCGTTGTAAATGCCTGGTTTGAGAAACTCGTGGTTTTGCCAATTACTAGCAGACAAGAGTTTCTGTATCTCGCCTTCTAATTTACGTTTTAGCTCGGTAGTTGGGGGCACGGGGATGCTGTCCGTTTTGGTCGTTATCGTCAAGGGGGCGACACTTCGATTTTCGGCTGTGCCTGGGCCAAAAGACAAAACATAATTACCCTTATGAACATAAATCTTCCCTCTGTAGGGGACAAAGGCTTCCCGATTACCGCTTTCGTGGTAAATCCCATTCCAGCTGTCGGAGGTGCCTTTGTATTGTCCATGTAAGTCATGATAGGAAGCCGGTAGCAACCGCCACATGACACTGTAATTGGGAATGAGGCTAAATAAACCGGGATTGGACCAAATCGGCCTGGTACCGCTATCGTTAGTGACATCTGCCTTGTGGCCATCGAGAATGCGATAGAGAGCAGTCCCGCCGAAAGAGATACCCTGAGGTTCATCGTCGGCACTATCGCCACCTTGCCAGCGGAGGTAGCGAGGTTGGGTTGGTTTCCATCCCATAACTCTCCCTCGGGAAGCACTGGAAAAACTACAAGAATAGACGTTATTTTGGTAAATGGCGTGGTCATTAGGATTAACAATCGGAGGATAGACACTACCACTACTGGAGCCATAATAGAGATTTGGTGGTCGTTCTTGATACCCGTCTCCATCCGAGTCGAAGGTATACAAGCTTCCATTCGATTTTCGTAAATAAGTGGTAATTTGCCGCCAAGGTTTATGGACCGTTCTAGAATTAGGATTGCCGGTATCACCAGTATTCGGCTCCTCTAGATACTCTAATACCCTTGAAGCATCCATGACCGTGATACCCGGCGGCCAACCCCAGGCACCTGAATTATTAGTCGGCCCCAGGTTACCGGAAATACCGGAGCAGACATCGTTTCTTTGGACTCCGTCAACATAGTCGCCATCACCAGCGCTGAGGGTACCTGGATTTGAGCTAGTTTTATAACCGGCGCTTCCAGGTATCACCACCATGTCCTCCACCCCATTATTTTTATAAATTACCGGCCAGTAAGAGTGAAAGCGTTCCCCGGTGAGTTTGGGTGATTGCCAGACTTGAGTCCCATCGGCCGCATTGACGGCATAGGCATGCATGTCATCACTGACAAAGTAGGCCACACCGGCATCATAGGCTGCCGACATTATGATCGGTCCCAGTGGTGCTTGACCGTCTCTGGGAAATTGCCACAACTTGGCGCCAGTATTAGCATTCAAAGCATAAAAATAGCCATCTCGATTACCCACTAAAACGCGGTTATCGGCTACCAATGGGTTGACGTAAAAACCAGCACCACCACAACAGAACGACCAGCGAAGACTCCCGGTTTCCGCGTCTAAAGCTTTGACTGTCCGGTCAAGACTACTGAAATAGACTTGGCCATTGATGACTGTTGGCGTGTGAGCGACCGGGAGTTCAGTGTCAAAACGCCAGATGGTCTCACCGGTGCTGGCATTGAGGGCATAGATTCCCCGAGCGGTGGTCACAAACAAGGCATCGACACCTCGACCCGATAAATAAGCCGGAATGATTTGGGTTTTGCGGTCGATGTAGGCTTCAATCGGTCGGTACCATTTAAGAGAAAAACTACCGAAGACTTCCTCACTCACCCAACCCGTCCGCTGGGGGTTGGCACCAGCCGTGTACCAATCGGCTGAGGTTTGAGCCAAGGCAGGACTTGCCAGGATCAAGAAACCAGAAACAAGAAACAATGAATAACCAAGAGCGAAACGGCCCAGCATAGTCCTATTCTATAGGTATTGGACCAGGAAATTAAAGTCAAAAATATCAATTAAACCAGTACCAAGGAGGTTGTAAGGAGTGTAGACAGTATTAAAGCGGCTGAGAAGTAACCAGAGGTCGACGACATCACGATCTTGGTCATGGTCGTTATCACCAGGCAAGGGAATAGGCGTGGTTGACGGCGGTGGGGGAGTGGGGGTGGGATTACTGCCATTCGGATTCCAGCCGGCCAGGGAAGCCATCATTAACCACATGGTTCGGGCGACCCGCTGGAGAGCGATACCTTGGACGAGATGGCCGCCATTAGTTTCGGTGGTGTAGTCGGCACAGAGGGCTTCGAAACCATTGTAGAGGCAAGGATTGCCAGTCGGATTATGGGAACCAATATCGGCAAAGTCGATTAGGGGAATTTGATTATCGGTAGCATATTGGCGCATGCTGGTATTAAAGGTTTCGGATACTGTCGAACTTAAGGTTCTAGCTAGACTGGTGGTGGCGTAAACAAAAGTGGTATCCGGGTAATTAGCTTCAAAAGCGACCATATCATTGATGTCCCGGTAGGCATTGGGGCTACTGGGTGGATCAACAAAAAAGCCGCTAGAACTAATAATATCAGTATTATTTGAGGCAACTGAAAGGTAGCTGAATTGGAAATTGTGAATGTTAAAGGAGTTGTAATTTGGAGTCCAAGGAACCAAAGCAGAGCCATCAATCCGGCGTAAGCCTTGATTGAGAATGTAATTTTCAACGTTACCATACCAGCCACCGTCACCATAGTGGGCGAACTGCCAATTAGCCCGGTTGTACTTGATGTCAGAGATATAGTCGGTTGGAGCTAAGTCTCGTTTACAGGCTGAGCGAGCGTTGACATAGACCGTACCTTCGGCCAGACAATTAAGGGCGAAGTCGATATTAGCCCCGACTGAACGGTCGATCCAAAGCAAGGTTTGATTGCTAGCGGTAGTGATGTAAGCATCAGGGATACTGGTAAAGCAAACCAAATCGTAATGATCAATGTCACCGTCGGCTAGGGCATTAGCCTGACCTTGGCCACAAGGCGGTAGAGTTTGGGCATGGACGGGTAAGACCAGAAAAGAATAAGCCAAGAGGAGTAAGCCGGTGAGAGAGAGAAAACGAAACATAGGTCTGAGAGTCAATTAATTATATCCTGAATCAGAGCGTTAAAGTCGAAGAGATCAACCAGGCCGGTGTGGTTGAAGTCGGCCAAACCACCAACGCCAAAGCCTAAGATAAGGAGGATTAAGTCCAAAAAGTCGGTGTCTTGGTCGCTGTCCAGGTCAGTCTCCGGCGGGGGAGGCGGGGAGGGGGTGGGAGAAGGACTATTAATCACAAATTCATATGCTCCGATATCAAAACCTGCTCCCTGGGGGCGGGGCATACCATCAAAGTCAGTATTGACAGCTGAATCGATACCTTTATCAATTACCAAACTTGTGCCTAATAAATGAAAATCTAAACCAGCGAAATTAACCAACTTTGGGTCTTGCATCCAGATATCATCAGGGTATGGGTCACCCATCGGCGCACAACAGCTGGTTTTATATATGGCATTATTGCTGATATCAATGCCAGAGGATATTCCAGATACAAGGATATAAGAATGAGTTGAATCGCCCCAGTTAACAATCAGGTTATTTTTTACCACGCCGGTAGTAATATTTATCATCCAGATACTTTCATAACCCATTCCGCTCAAATGAACAAAGGTATTATTAACTACTGTGATATTAGAAATAACACCCTCTCCCAACTCTGTGTGACGGTGGAAATTCAGTTGACCCGTACCGGGATCGTTTATAACAAATATATTGTTTCTGAAAATAAGATTGTCAATAGTATTATCGGAGCGACTCTCCACCATCGCGATTTGATTATTACCAGTAGTATTGGGATTAATACACAGATTTCCTTCAAATATAATATTACTGGCTGGCCCAGAAGTCTGAAAGAAATCAACATGAGTGCTCGTTTCGACGAGATCATGAATATAATTTCCTCTTATAATATTGTTATCACCGTAGAAGGTTATGCCATCCTGCATGGTATTATGAATATCATTATTCTCTACAAGGTTTCCCGTTCCTCTTACTTGAATCCCCCAATCTCCAGCCGGACTAGTAATCTCAAATCCATTTATTATATTTGAACTTCCACCTATATCAATTTGCCCTGTTATAATTGCTCCCTCTTGCGCAAGAAAAGTACCGCCCGAATGGTCGATATCGATATGCGTTTCTGAATAACTGCCTGCCAGAACATTAACACTATCACCCGCAATCATCGTATTTGCCGCTTTTTGTATTGTCTGCCAGGGTTGAGATGGAGTTCCAGGATTATTGTCATTCCCACTTGGAGAGACATAGTAGGTGCGGGGGACAGAAGGGGTAGGAGTGGCCGGGGGATAGATTAGGTTTTTTAAACGTTCGCTGACTATTTGGCCAACAGCAGTTAAGGTATAGGTAGAGTTTACGATATCGTAACTTAAGTTCCATCTGGATACACCGTAGACAAATACCGAGTAGTCAATCCTAAAACCTTCAAGAATTTCCAATTCATCCCTCATCTGTGTTTCCCAACCTGGGTCGGTAGTCAAAAAACCAACTTCTCCGATCCAAACCGGCACACCGGCATTTAAATATCTGCCATAACGATCCGAGACCATCGATTGAAATAAAGTCCTTCCTTGTGCAAAATTGCCTGATTGATAGGCTGTTGCCCAATCGTATGTTCTACCGGTGTAATAGATATGATCTGAATAGATGGTGTTAGGTTGTTGTAAAAATGGTAAATCTCGCCATGAGGGATTGGTCCGTGGGCCCCACCCCTCGATCATAAAAAGTAAATTAGGGTTAAGTGGACGTAATTCATTGACGGCATTTTCTGCAATGGCTTCCCACGCCCCTTGTGGGTCAGGAGTGACGGAGCCATGCAAGATTGAAATGCTGTAAGGTTCATTCATAAGGTCAACACCAATCACGGTGGGGTTATCTTTATATCTTGCTACTAATAACTTCCACATATCTAACCACGAAGCCTGTAAAACGGGGTCAATCCAAAAGTTGGCTGGAGCAGGTGCTAGCTGGTATGACCAAATCTGATGTTCCAGAATGACACGCAGGCCGGCATTACTGGCATATTCTATGGCTTTATCAATGGCGGCAACCCCCCCTTGACCAAAGCAAGGATCGTTGATTGCAAGTCCGGATGGATTTTCAATAGCGTTTTTCCAAAGCATAAGCCTGACAACTTGCGCACCCATAGCTTTCGCTTGGGCGAATTTCTCCGGCTCGTTTTGCAAGCACACAAACATATTCACACCTCCAAGTGTGGCTACGTCACCCTGCGAATCCTTGACCAATCTTCCTTCAGTATGCAACCACCCTGGAGCTACAGCTAAAGCCGGAGCAGGATGAAATAATATTCCAAGAAAGATTAGGATAAGGAATAAATTCTTATTTATCATACTGATTTAGCCGCTTACCAATTTTGGATCAGCAGATTGAAGTCGAAGATATCAACCAGGCCGGTGTGGTTGAAGTCGGCCAAACCACCGGCACCAAAGCCTAGGATGAGTCGGAGTAAGTCCAAAAAGTCGGTGTCCAGGTCGCCGTCCAGGTCAGTCTCCGGCGGGGGAGTGGGAGAAGGGGTGGGGGTGGTTGATGGACTCTTTACCACATATTCATAGGCACCGATGTCAGGAAACGGGCCATAAGGAACGTCCTGATCATCATAATCTCTTGTATAGCTTAAATCCAAACCAGTATTAATTGCGGGACTGCTGGAGAGTAAATGGAAATCTTGATTAAGATAATCTTTAAATCGGATGTCAGTTATCTTTTCACCACTATTGAGACTAAAGCCTAAAATATTACGGAAATCGAGAAATTGATAAAGATTATTTTCGTGAGTAAACACCCAGCCTCGGCTATCGGCCGGGGAGATAAACAGAACATCGTCAATTAAAAAGAGGTTGTTGCGTAAGATATAACTATTCGGTTGAGGAGTGCCCGAGAAACTAATCATCGCCCAAACAGTCGGATCATGCGATTGTGTTTCAATGATCGTGTTGTTTTCGACTCGGAAGTTAGCATCAACAGCAAAAGTGCCACCGACATGAAGATGACTGAAACTGCGATTATTTAAGGAAACGTTATAGGCAACAACATTATTGAGAGCATGATTACCTGAGCGACCCCCAACTTCAAAAAATCCATTACTGGCTTCGCCCCAATTGTGGTGAACATAATTGTTGTCGGAGTTTGCCCACCACTCAACCACCCCACCATCAGTATTGTAATCGTAACTGGGGGCAATTGCGCGGATGATACGGTTATATGACACTTCATTATTTGATGCGTTATTTAAGCTTACCCCAATCGCTCCCACGTCATCATTACCACCCGGGGTATTGGTAAACATGTGTAGATCATGAATATAATCGTGGTTTACCTGATTAAATTGACCACTGATCCCAATACCAAATCCAGTGTTGGTAATTTCGTTGTTACGGACGATATTGTTATCTGAACCCGTTTCCAAATCGACACCACCCCCATGGGCATTTTCTAACTTCAGGTATTCAATAATAATCCAGTCGGCCCGAACCCGAACCACTCGGGTACGATTGTCTGTACCGGGAGTAGTGATAACGGGAAGAGGTCCTGCTCCATAGGCTGAAAATGTAATGGGGTTGGTGGAATTACCTGGAGAGGTTATATCCAAAGCCGCACTCCCGGTTGAGGCGGGACCAGTCCAACTCGATCCGCGCTTAAATAGAATATTATCCCCCGGCTGAAATGGCAATGAGTTCACCTTAGAAAGTGTTTGCCAAGGACTTGATTCTGAAGTGCCAGAGTTGGAATCTGAACCATTACTACTATCAACGTAATAGGTATTTCCTGTAGACAAATATTCATAGGCACCAATATCAAATCCTGATCCTTGGGGACGTACAACTCCATCATAATCATTATTGACACCGGATAAACTCAAATCGGCGCCGGCATTAATAGCTGGTGATCCGGTCTTCAAGTGGAAATTACCACTACTGGGATTAACAAATTGGGGATCAACTTGCCAGAGCTGGTGATTAGGGGTAGGTAAACAAGTATCGTAATTACCCCACTGAATACAGTGTGGTGTCGTACCATTACTGTTATATGCCAGGTTATAGTCAATCTCGATATTTGAAGTGTCGCCGATAGCAGTAACTGTATGGTATGGTTGATCATAGAAGATATTATTAAAAATTTTGGCGTGAGCCACGCTCTCTAACCCAATCGCACCGGCATATTGATAGTAGCTTAGACTGTTTGCAAAAACATTATTATAAACATAGAGGTAATCTGCCCCGCCGCCGGTATTAATTCCTCCATAAGCTTTAAAAATATTGTTTTTAATTGTTAGGTTGTTTGTACCCCCGGCCAACATGAACGCATGCATACTCTGGTTTAAGTTCTCGCAATAATTTTGCTCAAAAAGGATATCTTGAGCAAGTTCATTGTTGGTACCGGCCCAGGTTTGAAAACAGTCGATATGGGGGTTGACTGACTCTGGAGGACTAATGCGAATGTCATGAATGTTGTTCTTCTTGAAAGTGTGCCCTTGACCAAAGAATCTCATCCCGTCGGCGTCTAATCCATTCACTGCCGAGTAATTAGGACAGCCGGGACCCTCGATAGCCACTAAGGCTGGATGGCATTGGACTGTGCCCCAAACTTCATTACCCTCGATTAAATTATCTCTGCCATTAACGTCGATACCCACCATTTCGTTGTGGTAGAGCCGATTGTTTAAAATAGAATTGTGGTGCGTGGTGGTGGGATCTTGAGGAGGTCCGTGCAATTTAAGCCCGCCTAAGGTAGCATCATGGATATAATTATGTTCGATAGTATTGAATGCGCCATGAATATATACGCCAGCACTGGTACCCGAATCCCACCTCACATAATCTGTATTGGCAATTTCAAAACCCTTAACGGTAATGTAACTTGCGGTGATTTTGAATCCTTTGGTAATCGCTGTGCCCTGAGCCTGGAATGTAATTGGTAGCTCAGAACTGCCTGATCTGGTAATGTTAATTCGCTCAGGAAAGCTACCGGCCATAACGGTGACCATATCTCCAGCCACCATGGTGTTGGCGGCTTTTTGGATAGTCCTCCAGGGTTGGGATTCACTGCCAGGATCTGAATCATTTCCAGTAGTTGCCACATAATAAACTGTCTGAGCTGCTACCGGAGAGATGAATAACCAATAACCAAGCACCAGATTGATGATTAACCCAGAAACTTTGACTATCATGATGAGCCTTTGGAAAATAGTATACGCTGGCTATTTAAAGATAACGAAGAAGGATGTTAAAGTCGAAAATATCGACAATGCCGGTGTGGTTGAAGTCGGCCAAACCACCAGCGCCAAAGCCTAAGATAAGGAGGAGTAAGTCCATAAAGTCGGTGTCCTGATCGCCGTCTAAGTCAGTTTCCGGCGGCGGAGGCGGGGAGGGGGTCGGGATAGTGGCGGTGTAGTCGCCGATTTTAACGGCAACGTCAGTAACGGTTGAGGGCAGAGAGGTAAGGTTTAGAGTAAGTTGGCCGGAAATGGGGGCTTGAGAGGTATTAGTCTTGGTTAATTGTCCGGTGGTGTCAAACTGCCACCACTCAATATTTAAGGGGGCGGTGGTGGTAAAGCCGGAAAGAGTGATACTGCCGTTGAGGCGGGAACTATCCCAAGTGGTCGGGCAACCGGCAATGCCGCCGGCCACAGCGCACCAAGTGTGGCGTTTGTTTTGGATCCAGAGGTGAGCTAGGTTACGAGTGGGATTTTTCTGGCCGGTAACCCGGATGAGGTTAGTATCAAAACCAGAAGCAGCCACATCGCTGTAGCCGCCTTGGTTGAGGGGGATGTCGGTTAAGAAATCAGCGAGGGGTTTGACTAGAGGCCGGAGGTCAAAGCGCAGGCGGCAGGGGGGCGGACCGGCGGCACAATCGTAGATATGCCAATTTTCATACCAGTAGGATTCGATCAGGGCGCCGGGATTTAAGCCAGCCCAAAGATAATTATGAAACCAAACACCTTGAGTGTCGGAGGTAATGGGGCTGATCGGACGTTGCTGGTCGTCGGTGACGAAGCCGGTCTCACCGCGAATGACCGGCCAACGGGATTGAATCGCTTGACTCTGAGCACCAAAAGTCGCAGACGCATTTAGACTAGCCTCGGCGGCGTCATAGAATTGACTGGGCATAGTATCTTGGCGGATATAGCGATGGATGTCGGCGAAATCAATATACGGGAAGTTGGTGAGTCCCCAAAAGCCCGCCGTGGAACTACCTTGATTCCAAGTTGATGTCGCAGTCAAATGCTGGTTGAGACTGAATTGTTCAAAATAGAAACCCATGGCATTGGCAGCATGGGCATGTTCGCTACCGGGAGTACCTTCATTGACATACTCCCAGGAATGGATGGCAGTGGCGTATCCCCAGCGAGCTTGTAGATAGCGCCACCATTGCTGTTGGAGCCAGCGGGAGCGGTTAAATTGAGTCACCTCATCGGGTCCATAAAGGTAAGCATCTAAATCATTGCCGGTATAGAGGCCGTACCAGTCGAAGTGATCCAGGATTTCCTCACGCCAATCGAGAGTCACGGGTCTTAAATAAACACCGTATTGCTGAGCCAGGTTGATAACTTGGTCGAAGGCAAAGGAATTGCGCTGATCAAAGTAGCGGTGGGAATCAAGGGACGGTTTGGCGATAACGTTGGGGCCAAATTCACCCCCACCTAAATCTTCCTTGAGCTCCAGGTAGCGAATATGAGCTGAACCGGCAGTCACGTTTTCTAAGACAAAAGCGATTAGTGGTAAAAAGGACTGTGTAGCACCGGTATGATAAGTGACTTGTAAAGGTTGCCAGTCACCGGTGTTGGTGCTGATATAAGGAGTAATGATTTGGCCTTCGGTGGGTAAAGTACAATTGGTCTGATGAGTCTGAGAATCAATTTCCCTGATGTCATTCATTAATTTTATGACTAAGCCGTAATTTCCCGGTACGGCCGGGCCACTCAAACCCATGGTTTTATAATTTAGGGTCAGACGGTAATCGGTGTTGGGTTTGACTGGCGGGTGGGGTGTATTTAAACCGTAAGAAAAACAACGAATCGGATTAGAGGAAACATGAAAGGCAAATTCTGTCTGAGGATTAGGCTGAGGGTCATAGACCAACCAGGTCCAGGGTGGGTCAGTGCTATTACTGGCAAAGTCCCGCCAGGGACTCCAGTGAGAGCCAAAGATGGACCATTGGGACAGCCAGATGCGGGCCAGTTGAATACCGTTTTGGGCCATGGCTTGAAAGTTGGCAGCATTATTGGTCGGATTAAGCCAGTCGACGTGATTGTAGTTCATGTTGTAGCCTAGGGCTGGGAAGTAAGTACCATCTTCGAACTCGAAATAGCGGTGATCATTGGCCGCCACTTTGATAAACCCATGGCTATCGGAATCGGTAGCCGTGAAAGACTGAGGCGTAGTGGTTATAGTACCGGTGCTATCGGTGGCGGTGAGGCGGAATTGCCAGTTACCATGGTTAGTTGGGGCAAAGCGGACTTTCCAGGAGAAGTTGTTGGTTGGATAGTACCAATCGGTGCCAGAACCTGAGGGAAGGCGTTGATAGAGAAAATCCTGAAAATAGAAGGCGGGCTGGGTGGAAGCATTAGCCCAGTTGGCTTGCCCTGGGGGTAAAAATTGAGCATCAACTGTGACTCCCTGGTCGTAAGGATAATTTTCAGCGCCTGGATAGGGCGAAGCGGCTGAGTAACTGAAGGCTGGATTTGTCGCAGTCGTTTGAACTTGAAAAGTAATCTCGAATTTGGCGTATTTAGCGACCGGATTGGGACTGATGGTGATGTTGGAGATTTGGGGGGCAGCCTGGATTTCGGAAGGCAGACCAAGCCGGCAAGAGACTATCGCCATCATAAGAAGGAGGCTTTTAACCATGGTCTTAGTTTACACAGGGGATGGAGGGATGAGAAGGGAGAAATTGGGGATAATTAATCCGGCAAAACCGTTTCAAAGTTGTCTGGATAACCTCGAAATAACACAAGTCGATTTCGGCCAGCTTTTTTTGCCTCATAACACGCTCGATCTGCAGGCTCTGTTAAACGACTTAAGGCATTAGTAATAGAATCATAATCAAGTAAATCAGCCTCTGTTATTCTAATGAGATCCGATTGAGAATATATAGCCGCACCGATACTGACCGTTTCTTTGTGAAGTGTCTCGGGGATATTTACATCCTTTGATAGATCATTATGGTATCCGTGGATGAATGATGTGTAACGTGACTGGATTTGGTCAAGGGTAATTCCAGGTAGGATGACGACAAGTTCTTCACCCCCATATCGGACTATAAAATCTTCATCCCGCCGAAAGATTTGCATTAGGGTGCTGGTAAGAATCTTTAAGACAATGTCACCGATCGCGTGGTGATGCAAGTCGTTCACAAGTTTAAACCAATCGGCGTCGATAAAAAGAACACATCCCGTTTCATACTCGAGCCAGGCAGGTTTCACTGGAGATAGAGTGCGTCTATTTTCAGGTTGAGTCTGCTCAAAAAACTCCTGTTTTAATTTGTAATATAAGCCGTTTCTGGTTAACAAACCGGTAAGACCGTCGGTTGATCCCATTTGTTTTAGTTCGTTTTGATGAATATGATTATCTAGAGCCGTAACATCATCTGGGTTAAGGCCATAATCACGGGGATATTGAACCAGATCTATTGATGAAGTATTTTTAGTAGTTGGTTTTTCGTCTGTCACGAACTTATCAGCCAATTGTTTTAATCTACTAGCCGACTTATATTTCTGTAAAGACGACTTATTAGGTTTACCAAATTGAGCTTTACGGGATTCAGCCTCAAGTTCTTGATTTGATGCTACAGCATTAAGAGTGTTAATCAGCTCCTGTTCAAATAGAGGTTGGATGTGAACGTGTCTTAGTGGAGGCTTACTAACTCGCCTTTCAGGGGGAGTAAGCTCTATGCCATGATCCATCATAAATGGTTTGATTTATAGGAGCAGGGTGAGTAAATTAGTGATTATCGGGCTGATGAGGGCGGAGACGGCGGATTGACCGCTGAAAGGAATAATCAGGAAAGCCAGGATGAGTAGGCCATAGCGGGCCATAACAGTGTCATATTCGCGAGCTAAGTGGGGCGGCAGCAAGCCATAGAGGATTTTGGAACCATCTAAGGGATGGATGGGGATGAGGTTAAAGACCGCCAAGGAAACATTGACCGTAATCAAAGCTACAATGAAAACATTAACCAGGGGCAATTCCATAAAAAAGAGACGGAGTAAGATGGCAATGATGACGGCCAGGATTAAATTGGCCACAGGTCCGGAGGCGGCGATGAGAGCGGCATCCCGTTTGGGATTTTTCAGATTATAAGGATCGAACATGACCGGTTTAGCCCAACCAAAGGGCATGACTGGGGCGCCAAAGGCAGCCATCACTGAAGTAGCAATGAGGAGAGTGGTACCGACCGGGTCATAGTGTTCTATGGGATTGAAGGACAGGCGGCCATCAAGCCGGGCGGTAGGATCACCCAAGCGGTCGGAAGCAAGGGCATGAGCCATTTCGTGGATGATAATAGCGACGGCCACCGCTCCCAGCCAGATTATAAGCGAGAGTAAAATCATAGTTAGTAGTATAGCCTATCTAAAGCTAATGGCATCAGAAGTGCCAAAGTTTAACTGCTTGATTCGGGGTAAGCACGTCTATTTTCAGTTTGGTTTTGATTGCCCGGATATTAAAATCCTTAGTGTTACCGGTAATGAAATAGGGGATTTTTGCTAGGTAACAGGCAGTGAGAAGGGGGGCATCATGGTGGTGGGCTAAGCTTTTAATGGGGACCGGAATAGTTGCTGGATTTTTAATGATCATAGGTGGAGACAGGTTGAGGAAATTTTCGAGAGGACTTAAAGCTTGGGGGATTTTGAGTTTGACATTAGTGATCAGTTCGGTTAGCACTTGGGGGGAGATCACTGCCTGAATTTTACCATGAAGGTGAGCCGTGATAATTCGTTGGGCATTGGGGGAACAGTAAAAGGCAGAAAACCAGACATTGGTATCGATAAAAGCAGTGGGAGGCATGTTTAATTATGGCGATGACGGGAAGCTTGAACCAGCGCCTGCATATCCGATTCGGTGATTTTTGATTCAGTAAAAGCTTGTTGAATGACTTTGAGGGCATTTAAGGCCAAATCCTTATTGGGGATAAGGGTAGCCTGTTGATCTTGAAGTTTGATCGTCAGTTGATCGCCAATATTGACCCCGAGAGTTTCAATGACTGCTTGGGGTAGAGTCAGTTGGCGTTTAGGGCGCAGGGTCAGGGTATAGGTCATAATGTTGGATGTAGGATATCTAACGTTGGACGGAAAGTCAAGCGGACACAGCCATAAGCTAACCTGTACAAGTCAGAGCTACTCTGGTATTATGGCTGTTTGACGAGAGGGAACTATGGCTTATTTATGTGACAACTGCGGCAGGACGGTTAACCGGGCGAATTTGGTTAGCCATGCCAAAAATCGAGTTAAACGAGTGATGAAACCCAATCTGCATTCGGTCTATGTGATGGTGAAGGGGAAAAAGGTAAAACAACGGCTCTGTACTAGATGTCTACGTCGAGCGGATAGACCCAAGCGGGAGAAGAAGGTGGAGAAGTCAGGAGGGGATTAGGGTCTACTCGGTCTTTTTGTTTGATTGATTTGCTTCATCAACAATTTTAACGGCTGCTTCAGTCAACGCTGGATTGCCTTGTCTACCAATTTGTTCGACTGTATCTTTTACTGCTTTAGTTAACTCTTCGTCAGTCAGTTGTTCAAGTGGTTTATCTGGTGATGGTTCCATAAGTCTCCAATTAATTATTGGTTGGCTGGGTAAGTTGCAGCCAGATAATTTAATGCTTTAATCATGGTTTCTTCATGTCTATTAAGCATATCAATTTTGGATGAAGATGTCTGCTCATCATAAACAATTTGGGTGGGTGGCAGTTCCTTGATAATTGTATCCAAAACTTCATTATGTAATTCTGATGCTAACATTTGCAGGGCAGTATGGATTTTGGTCAACCGGTTTTTTGCATGGCGATGGTTTTGGAAAATATATTCAGCCGTTAATTTATCATCTTGATCCTCTAATTCATTGATAAATTCGGCCTCTATTTTATGGATGTGCTCTCGGTTTTGGAATGGGATTAAATAGCCTATTTCATGACCTTGACCGTCTAAATAATCAATAGCTGGTGAGTTTAAAGTCGAATAAAGTATATGTAGGTAGTAATTATGATGCGATTGGACATCTGGCGATAAGTGGATTGCAGAAATGTCTGGAACTCGGTCTGAAAGTTGGTGTGGAGTGACTTTAAAATGTTGGTTTTTGTCTATGATGGATAAAACTTTAATCTGATCTTCTAAAGATGGAGTTTTGGGGGCATATAATGGTGAATCACGGAATTCGTAAGTCATAGTTGGTAAGGTACCTGGTGCTTGAAGGCAGTGGCTTGGAGGCGGGCGAGGACGGTAGTCACCAGGGGTTCGGGGTGACCGGCGGCGATGATGTCGGTCGGGGATTGACCTTGGGTGTGGAGGTAGAGGATGGGATCGGCTTCGGTATAAGTAAAGCCCAGTTCGTTGGTGTCGGTTTGACCACGCCAAAGATCAGCCGAAGGGGTTTTGTCGAGGATAACCGGGGGGACGCCGAGGTGTCTGGCTAGGCTAATGACCTGGGTTTTATAGAGGTGGCGCAGCGGTTCCAGGTCAGAAGCTTCATCGCCGAAGCGGGTAAAGTAGCCTAAGAGGTGTTCGGACCGGTTTTCGGTACCAACTACTAGAGCATCCAGGCGTTTGGCTTGGTCATAAAGGACTAACATGCGACTGCGGGCGGCCAGATTAGCCAGGCGTAACTGATTCACCCCCGGGGTGAAAGCCGCACCTACCCCGGGGGTGGAACGCTGGATTATACGCCAACTTTTTTGGATGATGGCACTAATATTAATAGTTAAGCGGTTGGCAGCGGGAATTTCGGCTGTATCCATGACCAATTGTGCGTGCTGAGTGTGGATAGGGGCACTAGCTTTGGCAGGTAGGTGGAGTCCTTCGACCCGCTCAGGACCAAGGGCACGGGCGGCCAGGAGGAGAGAGGTGGCCGAATCAACGCCACCGGATACGGCGACAATGGCTTTAGCTTTGCCGGCCTGAGTGAAGACAGAGTTGATAAAATCAACGATCTGTTCAGTTGCTTTGGAGGAGTCAATTCGAAGCAATGCGGCTGGAGTCATGGGCTAATTTAACTAATTTCTTATCGAAGCTGGCTAACGGTACTTGGTAATGCTGACAAGTAGCGATTAACCAAGCATCAACAAATGATATGGGATGGCTATCGTAAATGGACAAAGTTTGGTTAATGAGCTGTTTTTCTTTGAGGGTGCTTTTGGCGAAAAAGAGGAGATCGCGAATTTTTTCAATCACGTCAGCTTTGGGTAAATGATAAAGCTTGGTGAGAACCCAAATGGTTTCAGCGATGATGATGGCATCCAAGTAAATGTCTTGATGAGTAATAATCGACTGGGCTTTTTTATAAAGAGTAGGATCGTCTTTAAGGAGAAAGCGGCAGATAATATTGGTATCGATGACTACCATAGATTAGACATCTAGACCCAGGTTTCCTCTTTATTAGGGTCATATTTAAGACCAGGGCGGTGGAGTGAACCGGCTAATTCATTCAAGGAGTGGTGCTTGATTATTTTCAGCCGAATTTCTTGGGTATGTGGATTGTGGAGAGAAAAAAAGGCTTTATCTCCCGCTTTGATATTGAGTTCTTGGCGGATTGAATCAGGAATAGTTACTTGGCCTTTAGTCGAGATAGTGGTGATGTCCATAATTCTTACAATATACCAAAAGTAAGAATAATGTCAAATAGTAAGAATTTAAAAGTGAGAGTCTGAATATAAGTCATGGAGTTGGATATAACGGTTAATTGTTTTTAGCAGGAGGGTGGTGACGGAAAGTTTTTGCCGGAGGCGGGTTTTGATTAGGGAGGAGGAGATATTGGTGATGATTTGGGTGGGGGAAGAGAGGGCAGTCATGCCGGGGAGGAGCGGGGTCATGGGGTAGTCGGCGCGGGGATAAACATAGAAGGGCATGGCTTTTAACAATAACTGGTAATAACCCCATTTAGGGAAAGAAGCCAATTGATCGGAGCCAATCAAGAAGGAGAAGGTAATGTCGAGAGACTCCTGATGTAATAACTGCCAGGTTTGGTAGGTAGAACCACCGGTTTGGTGCTCGATTTCGATGGGACAGAGCCGTAAGCGATGGTTGATGGTTGAGGATAAATGCTGAATTAGCAAGCGGCACATGGCCAGGCGGTGAGGGGCGGGCGTCAGGGATTTGTCAAAGGTGTGACGGTAGCAGGGCAAGAGCCAGAGTTCGTCAATCTCGGGTAAGAGTTCAAAGGCGGGTTCGATGACCAGCTGGTGGCCCAAATGGGGTGGATCAAAAGCCCCACCAAAGAGAAGAATATTCATAGGATTTGGTTTTTGATTTGGTTAAAAGGAGTGGCTTTAAGGCCTTCGAGTTGGACCTGATCGAGAATTAAACGAGAGTTGGTGAGGTGGGCGGAGAGGAGTTTGAGGCGCTTTTTACCTTTAGCGGAAGGAGCGTAGGTCCAAACACCAGGAAATCCCTTGAGGGCGCGAATGGCTCGAGCGATAAATGATGACTGATGACTGATATCAGATGACTGATTAAGTTGCAAATAGCGGTAGGCGGTACGGAGGTGGCTGGGGAGTCGGGAACCGTCATATGCCTGGCCAGTGACGGCAGCCGTAATAATCTCCCAGGGGATATAACCATCGGCGCGCTTAAAACGATAGGCAGTGGGAGTGGGGGAAGTACCTTGGGGGGTAATTTTCAATGAATTATACTGCTTTAACATCCCAGGTAATTCCCGGGCGCCGAGTGTGTAGAGCTTGTCATAGAGCGTTTCGCGAGTGTCTTGGGGGGTAATGGACAGAGACGCTTGGGCGATGATAGAGCCGGTATCGAATTCCTCGGCCATAGTAATTAAAGTGACACCGGTGGTGGTTTCGCCCAAGAGAATGGCCCATTCGGCGGGATTGGCGCCGCGGAATTTGGGCAAGAGAGAGAAATGGAGGTTGATAGCGCCTAAACGGGGAGTTTTGAGCCAAGAGGCGGGCAGGAGTTTGCCATAGCCGGCGACTAAGAAAAAATCAGCCTGGGGGAGATTAACCTCGGGGGTGAGAAATTCGGGAGTAGAAACAGGGAGGTGGTGCTTTTCGGCAAAGAGGTGGACGTTGGTTTTGGTCAAGATTTTTTGGGGTCCAACCGGAGCTGGTGGGGTAGTGACCACACCGACGATGTGAAGGTCGCGACTAGCAACTAGAGACTGGAGGATCATGGTTGAATAGTGCTTAAAAGAGCCGAAAAAAACAAGTTGCATAAGAGTATTATAGCTTGACGGGGTGAATTGTACGGCTTTTTGATCGGTGGCAGTATAATGGCCTGGCTATGACGGCAGAGTCTGGTGGGCCAGCGGGGATTTCTAAGAGATGGAAACGAGTGGTTTTAGCTTTAGATTTGTTGGCTGGTGGAATATTT
The DNA here is from genome assembly GCA_001803415.1 of Microgenomates group bacterium RBG_16_45_19. Taxonomy (GTDB): domain Bacteria; phylum Patescibacteriota; class Microgenomatia; order UBA1400; family RBG-16-45-19; genus RBG-16-45-19. Next base: position 24,536 of record MHDC01000045.1, read on the forward strand.
TTTTGTCGGGAATCATTTGCCTGGGATCAAGGTGGTGAGATTAATGTGGTTAATTTGGCTTTCGTGGGTTTATGTGGGATAATTGCCGCCTATATCTTTATGGATATGAATAAGGATGACAATCTAAATCAGGGTTAAGGCAGGTGAAATAACTGTAGTAATTTTAGTTGAGGACTTTATTTACCACGCCACCAGTTCTTCAGGTTTCTCGACGGGGGTGAAGTGGTCGTCGATTTCGAAGAAGAGGTGGTTATGGTGGATTTTTAAGGGGGTAAAGCCGGGGATAGGGGATTTACCGAGGAGGTGATCGGTGAAGAGGATGCCATTTAAGTGGTCGTATTCATGTTGGATGACCCGGGCAGCAAAGCCGGAGAAACGGGTGGTGAGATAATTAGATCCGGGATCTATAAACTCGAGGTCGATCCATTGATAGCGCCAGACATGACCCCAGACATGGGGAATAGACAGACAGCCTTCGAGTTGCCGGTTTTTGGGATCATCACCTAAAGTAAGCTCGGTAGAATGGTTGACCAGGTGGGGATTAAGGTAAACCTGAACGGTGGTTTTGGCTTTAGACCAGCGGGAGAGAGGTAAGTTAGGATCTTTAGGGAAAGCGGTGATAAAGAGTTGTAAAGGTACTCCGACCTGGATAGCAGAAAGGCCGACGCCAGGCGTGGCGGAGGTTTGGAGAACACTGGTAAGGTTCTTAATAAATTGGGTAGTTTTTGTGTCCAAAGACTTAACCGGCTGACTGATTTGCCGCAATTTAGGATCAGGGACGGTGATGATAGATGGGGTCATAGATTGGAGCATGATACCACAGCCATCAAGGTGAAGTGGCGGACAGGGTGGCGAGGGCGGCGGAGACGGAAGCAAGTTCAATAGCGGCGTTGGGGTAATTTGGTTTTAACTTGAGGGCTTTTTGGTAATAACTTTGAGCAGCTTCCAGGTGGTTGAGCTGGGAATTGAGGAGAGCCAGGTTGTAGAAGATTTTGGCGTCGGTGGGAGCCAGAGTACTCGCAGTTTCCAGAGCTGCCAGAGCCATGGGAGCGTAACGGTCATCAAGGGTAGACAGAGCCACAAAGACCCGGGCGCGGGTTTTCCAAAAGTTGAGGTGAGCCGGATTGCGGGCGATAGTGTAGTCGGTTAAGCTTTCAGCTTGATCGGCGAAAGGTTGGGCGGAAGTCGGATCGCCGACTAAGGCAAGGCTCAGGGCAGCTTTGGCGGAAGTGAGAGCCAGTTCGTCAGTATAAACCGGTTCGGAGGGGAATAATTTGACCGCTTGCTGGAGTGGGATTAAAGCGCTGGCTAAGTCTTGGCTGTCGGCGTAACGTTTACCCAAGGCGTAAGCCCGATCCGCCCGGTAGAGAGTGATGACCCGGAGGAGCGAGTAACCGGAAACCAGAATCAGCAAAAGGAGGGCAAGATACTGGAGGGGTCGAAGGGGTCGGAGGTTAATGGTTGGCGGATGGTGGTTAGCCACGGTGACGTAGGCGAGAGCGGGGAAGAGGAAGAAGAGGAGGCCGACGGGGACCGTGGAGAAACCGAAGAAATTGGAGACCATTAGAGCCCAGTAACCGGAAAGTAAGGCTATTAGAGTCGTCGCGTGCGATTTAGGTCTAAAGATATGTAAAAAACTCCAGCCGGTGAAGGTTAAAATAGTGGCCAGGTAAGCGAAGAGGCCGAAGAGGCCGGTGGTGGCTAAGTAGTTTAAAAATTCGTTGTGGGCTTTGTTATAGAGGAAATCCCATTCGGAAACCAGGTTATGAGCGGCAGGGCGGACTTGGTAGTAGCCATAGGCAAAAGTCTCGACACCGGAACCAAAGAGGGGGTAGCGACGCCAGAGATCCAAGGCTCCTTGCCAGACGATACGGCGGATGGTCCCTGATTCCGTGCCACCAACTTCGAGTTGAGGACCACTGGGTAATGGCTGATGGCTAACGGTTGATGGTTGAAGGAGGGTGTCAAGTTGGGGTAAAGCCCCACGGCCGAACCACAAAAAGCCAGCGCTTAACAACAAAATCCAGACTGAGAATAACAATAGAGTGGATTTGAGCTGCCGGCGGAGGGTGTAAAAGACGAGGGGCCAGAAGATAAAAGCACCAATAGTCAGGCCAAGGAGGCCGGAGCGGGATTTGGTAAAAAGGAGCACGGCAAAATACAAAGCCACAAGACACAAGTAACCGGCTACAGGCCATAAGCGCTTAAATTTAAAGCTGGTTACCTGTCTCATGGAGCTTGTGGCCAGACTTAAGGGTATGAAGAAGATGGTGATCAGGTAGGCAGCTAACCAGTTGGGCTGACCAAAGGTACCAAAAGCGCGGTATTTGGGATTGGTATTTTCGCTCCAGCAGTTGGTAGTGAACTCATGGGAAACAAACAGACAACTGACCGAGTGGTGGTAGTGTTCGGGGAAAGCATAGAGACTGACGATGACGCCGGTTAAGACCAGGGTAATTAAGAGTTTCTTAGCGTCTTTGACGGTGAAATGGCTGACTAGGGCGTAGTAGAGAGTGAGGTAAGCTAAGGTCGAGAATAAACCCCCGTGGAAGCGGGAGTAGTAGCCGTAAAGACTGGTGTGGGGATTTAAGGAGAATAGGGTGGCAATCACCTGGGAGAGGAAGAACAACAACAGGGGAAGGTCTAAAAAAGTCTTGGTCCAGATTAGGCGGCGCTGAAACAGGGAACGGGCTAACCACAAACTGCCGATGAGAATGGTAAAAGCGTAGACGACGAGCATTTTGGGGAATTCGAAGAGTTCGGAGGTAGTAAAAGTCCAGGTAAGGGGGACAGTGACAATGAGGGCATGGAACAGGAAAATGATGACCGACCGGAGTGACTCGGAAAGACGGGACATGGCTAGAGTTTAGCAAATTATTATCTGGACTTATAGGGTAGAATAACCGATATATGCCGGTGATACTTGACAGGGTCTTTGGTTTGCTGTCTCATGACGTCGGAGTGGATTTGGGCACGGCTAATACCATGGTTTTGGTCAGTGGTCGGGGGATTGTGATCCACGAACCGTCGGTAGTGGCTCGGCATGTGGCGACCGGGGCAGTGCTGGCGATCGGGATTGAAGCCAAGCGGATGCTGGGTAAAACACCGGGAACGATTGAAGTAATTCGCCCTTTGAAAGATGGGGTAATCGCCGATTTTGACGCAGCGGAGGCGATGCTGGCCTACTATATTAAAAAAGTCCATCATGGGCCTGGTTTTTGGCATCGAGTCCCCCGACCGCGGGTGGTGATTGGGATCCCGTCGGGAGTGACCGAAGTTGAGCGCCGGGCAGTCCAGGATGCCGCCTTGAGTGCCGGAGCGCGAGAGGCCTACTTGATTGAAGAACCGATGGCGGCAGCCATTGGGGCGGGCTTAAAGGTCCAGGAACCGGAAGGCCGGATGATGGTAGATATCGGCGGGGGCACGGCGGAAATTGCGGTCATTTCCCTTGGGGGAATTGTCTTGAATCGAAGCGTTCGGATTGCCGGGGATGAGTTGGACGAGGCGATTGTCCGGTTTGCCCGGATGAAATACGGCTTGGTCATCGGTGAGGCCACAGCCGAACAAGTGAAATTGGCAATTGGTTCGGCTTACCGGATTGAAATGATTCAGTCAGCCAAAGATAAGCAGAGTGGGATTTTACAGACGGTGGTGCGCGGCCGCGATTTGGAAAGCGGTTTACCGAAATCGATGAAGTTTGACAGCGTGGAGGTCCGAGAGGCGATTTTACCGGTAATCCAGCAGATTGTCGAAGCCATCAAAGATACTTTGGAAGAAACGCCACCGGAGTTGGTGGCCGATATCTTGGAAGGCGGGATTGTCTTGGCTGGAGGGACTTCGCTCTTAAGGGGGATTGACAAGCTGATCGCCGAGGAGACCAAGATGCCGGTGTGGCGGATGGAAGAACCCATGACTGGGGTGGTTAAAGGTTGTGGGGCGGTGTTAGAAAATCCGGCTTTACTAAAACGGGTGAAGGTAGTTTCCGGTTTGAGGATGTAATAAAATTAACTTAAGTACTATTTAGTTACGGGGGGAAATATGGCTGAAGCTTGGACGATTAATGAAGTCATGAAACAAGGTTGGGAGTTAACTAAACCCAATTTGAAGAAACTGTGGGCTTGGTATGGTTTGATCACCGTAATCTACATCGGCTTTGGCCTCATGAGCCAAACGGGAGGGATGCTTGGTTCCTTGGTGTCCTTGGCGAACATGGTAGTGAACTTAATGCTGTCTTTAGGCTTCACCCGGGTGATTTTAAAAATTGTCGACGGGAAAGCGGTGGCGGTAGGCGATCTATTTTGGTTTGAGGCTAAAGCGATATGGACTTGTTTGGCTGCCAGTATTCTCTACGGCTTAATTGTCCTGGGCGGCCTGTTCCTGTTAATCATCCCCGGGATCATTTGGGCGATCATGTTCAGTCTCTATCAGTATGTGATTGTGGATCGGGGAGCTGGGATCAGGGAGTCGTTGAGTTTAAGTCGAGAATTTACCCGTGGCTCTAAGGGGCGGTTGTTGGTTTTGGGTTTGGTGATCGCCTTGGTTAACCTGGGTGCAGCTTTGCTCTTGGTGATACCGTTAATCTTCAGTATCCCTTGGTCAACCATGACGGGAGTGTATGTTTACCGGCGGTTGGCGCCTAAGGCGGGGTAATGACGGGTTCGATCAGTTTGGTGAAGCAGGCAGCGCCGTGGCTGGCGCTGGCGGTGTTACTGGTGCTGCTCGAGCGGCAGGCCTTGGCTGGTCCTTTGAGAGGTGGTTTGGAGTGGCAGTTGTTTAAAGTACAACAGGCTACCGGTCAAATAGGGGGAAACTTACTGAAACCGCTGATTAACTGGCAGAATTTTGGCCGAATGTCCGGGCGTTTGGCCGATTTAGAACAGCGGACCAAACAGCTAGCGGTGGACTACAGTCGACTGGCGGCGGTAGAAGCGGAGAATGAACGACTTAAGGCTTTACTGGTTCAACCGGGAGGAAATCCGAGTCAAGTCATGGTAGCCGCCGGTTTATTGTCTGGTTCAAGGGGGACGATGGTGGATAAAGGCCGGCGGGAGGGGGTGGTTGAGGGGGCAGTGGTGGTCGATGCTCAAGGGGTGTTGGTTGGCCGGGTTCGATTGGTGAGGGAGCGGGTCAGTTTACTGGAAAGGCCATTTGAGCCGGCCTCACGGATGGCGGTGAAATTGGCCGGTTTAAACACCACCGGGGTATTGACCGGTAAGGGGGAAACGGTGGTGCTGGAAGGAGTACTCCAAGCCGAACTATTACGGGACGGTGATGTGGTGGTAACCAGCGGGGCGGATACCTTGTATCCACCGGAGATCGTGGTAGGGGTAGTCAGCCAAGTTTTAGGTGAAGCGGCCGATCTGACTAAGGGGGCGGCCGTCGAACTGACGGCGGCCGGAGAGGCGGTTAGAATTTTAATAGAGAGTCAATAAGTCTATGAAAGTCTGGGGACCGTTATTAATTTGGAGTTTGGTCATTATATTAGAGGAGCGTTGGCTGCCTCAGGTGTTAATTTTGTCGGGTCTGACGGCAGCAGCTTGGGTCTATCCGCCGCGGTGGGTTTACCCGATGGCCTTATGGGCAGGTCTGGTGGTGGACTTAACCTGGGGGCGGTCGGCCGGAGTCAGCAGTCTGCTGTTGATATTGGGTGTCCTCGGAGTACAGCTAATTAAAAGTCAATTTAACCAATGGTGGGTGATGCTCATCACAGCCTGGACTTTGAGTTTGGGGTGGCAGTGGTGGTTTAGTGGTCAGTTTGACTGGGGGTTATGGCTCTTAACCGGCGGTTTAACTTATGTTTGGTGGGGGTGGTTTAAGGCAGTGACTGGGAGCCGGGGTGGCGTTTACCTGAAAGGTCATAATGTGGTAGGGTGAGGGGGT
>MHDC01000045.1:30513-96365 GCA_001803415.1 Microgenomates group bacterium RBG_16_45_19
CCAAGCCGGGAACCCGCTTAAGAGTCTGGCCGTTTTTAAGCCTGACGGTGGTGATGATGACTATCTTGGTGGCTAGGTTAACTCAATTAACAGTCGTCGAGGGGGCTTATCAACGCTCGGCGGCGGATGAGAACCGCTTGGTGGGAGTGCGGTTAATGGCGCCGCGGGGAGTCCTGCTGGACCGCCGCGGTCAAACTTTGGTGCGCAACGTCCCGTTTTACAAACGCCAGGTACCGGGAACGACCGTCCATGAAGCCAAATTTGAACCATTGACTAAAGATGAGGTGATTAAGTTAGCTTTGGCCGGCAGCGGGGAAAGAGTGGTGTCGGATATCACTCGGGAATATATTTGCGGCCGGGCTTGTGCGTCGGTATTGGGGTATACCGGGGAAGTGACCAAAACCGAGTTAAATGAGTTAGGCCGGGAGTATGCCTTGGGTGATAGTTTGGGTAAAGCCGGATTAGAAAAGGTTTATGAACGGCGCTTAAGAGGCCTGCCCGGTATGGATATTTGGGAAGTGGGAGCGGATGGCCAAATTGTCCGGGCCATCGGTCAAACTACCTCACAGGCCGGTCAAGATGTCCAACTGACTTTGGATAGGGGTTTACAGGATAAGTTATATCAAGCCTTGGCGGGGTATAAAGGGGCAGTGGTGGCCCAAGTGCCGCAAACAGGTGAAGTCTTGGCTTTGGTTAGTACCCCGGCGTTTGATCCAAACCAAATTGCCGTTTCTTTAACCGAAGCGGATGAACCCTTTTTTAACCGGGCTTTAGGCGGCGCCTATCCGCCGGGGAGTGTCTTTAAAATCGTGACGGCCGTAGCGGCTTTAGAATCGGGCGCGATTAACCGGGAGACACTCTTGGAGGACAGCGGCGAAATTGTGATTGGCCCGTATCGCTATGGGAATTGGTTGTTTGAACAATACGGCCGGACCGAAGGCTCAATCAACCTGGTCAGAGCCATACAGCGGTCAAATGATGTCTTTTTCTACCAGGCGGGTGAGCGGACCACGGCCGAAAAGATAGCCGAATGGGCCCGGCTGTTTGGTTTTGATTCGGCTTACGAGCTGGCCGGTTTTGGCGCGGTCGCTGGAACCATACCCGATCCGGCCTGGAAAGAGAAAGTGAAGGGAGAACGGTGGTTTTTGGGGAATACTTATCATATGGCTATTGGCCAAGGTGATGTCTTGGTCACCCCACTCCAGATCAACCGGATGATGGGAGCGATCGCCGCCAATGGGGTGTTATGCCCGGTGGTGTTGGCGAAAGATGAGGGGCAGGGAAGCGGGTGTCAACAACTAAATTTGGCACCAAGCACCCTGGAGATTATCAAGGAAGGTTTAACTCTGGCTTGCCAACCCGGAGGTACGGGGGTGCCTTTCTTTGATAGTACCATTAAAGTCGCTTGTAAAACCGGGACTGCCCAACAAGGGAGTGAAGCCGCTTTGCCTCATGCCTGGTTTACGGTTTACGCCCCAGCAGAGAACCCGTCAATCGTCTTGACGGTGATGTTGGAACATGCCGGTCAGGGGAGTGAAGTGGCAGCCCCGATCGCCAAAATAGCCTTGGACTACTGGTGGCAAACCGAGGGTAACCCAGTGAGTACAAGTGATTGACGAGCAGGTTAAACTAAAGTCTAATTGACCAATGGAGGTTTGATGAAATTAGTCATTGTCGAATCGCCAACTAAAGCCAAAACCCTGGGCCGCTATTTGGGGGATCGGTTTACCATCAAGGCCAGTATGGGCCACCTGATTGATTTACCTAAAAGCCAACTGGGAGTGGATGTGAAACATCAGTTTAAGCCGGTATATGAGGTAGGTAAGGGTAAAGGGAAAATCCTCAAAACCTTGCAGCAAGTAGCCAAGAAAGCCGAGTTAGTTTACTTAGCCACTGATCCGGATCGAGAAGGGGAGGCCATTGCCTGGCATATCAAGCAGCAACTGAAACTGAAGCGAGCGGCCGATTTTAAGCGGGTAACCTTCCACGAAATTACCAAAGAAGCGATCGAGGCAGCCATCGCCCAGCCGGGTAAAATCAACCAAGCTTTAGTCGATGCCCAGCAGGCCCGGCGAGTAGTAGACCGCTTAGTTGGGTACAATTTGTCTCCGGTATTATGGAAGAAAGTCAGGCGAGGTTTATCGGCTGGACGGGTCCAAAGTGTGGCGGTTAAGTTGATGGTGGAGCGGGAAAAAGAGATTAAAGCCTTTAAACCTCAAGAGTATTGGCAGATATTAGTTAAGCTTCAAACTAAAAGGCTTCAACCAAAGGCTGACTTTATAGCCGAATTGTATGAAGTGGCGGGGAAAAAGGTAGATATCAGGAAACAGGAAACAGGAAACAGGAAACAAGAGCAACTGATAATATATTTAGATTCAGAGGCAGGGGTAAAACCAATCGTCGCTGACTTGAAAAAGGCGATTTATCAGGTGGAGACGGTAGAGCGGAAAGAACGAGTTAGCCGGCCTTACCCGCCATATACCACCTCAACCCTACAGCAGGCGGCGGCGAACGTGTTAGGTTTTTCGGGTAAGCAGACGATGAGACTGGCTCAAGACCTCTACGAAGCCGGTCTGATTACCTACCACCGAACCGATTCACTGACGCTAGCGCAAGCGGCGGTAGCTGAGACCCGCCGCTATATTGCGGAGACTTTTGGGAAAGCCTATTTACCGGAAAAAGCGGTATTTTATAAAACCACGGCCAAGAATGCCCAGGAAGCTCACGAAGCCATCAGACCGACCGTCGTTACCCGAGTGGAACTCAAAGATGAGACCAATGGGTTTACATCCAATCATCAAAAATTGTACCGCTTAATCTGGCGGCGGCTGTTAGCCTGTCAAATGATGGCAGCCGTCTATGACGCCACGTCCGTGACGGTTTTAGCTTCGGGGGCAAAGGGGACGACTTATCGCTTGAAGGCCAATGGGTCGATTATTAAGTTTGACGGCTGGCGAAAAGTCTATGAGCTTAAAACGGATGAGACCCGATTGCCGGATTTGGTAATGGGGGAAAAGCTAAAATATCTGGATTTGACCAGTGAGCAGAAGTTTACTCAACCACCGCCTCGATATAATGACGCGTCGTTAGTCAAAGAACTAGAAAAACGGGGGATCGGCCGGCCGTCGACTTATGCACCAATCATCTCGACGATTATATATCGGGGTTACGTGGAACGGCTGGAGAAACGCTTTGTGCCGACGCCAGTAGGAGAGACGGTGACCGGATTTTTGGATAAGAACTTTAAAGTGATTATGGATTATGACTTTACCGCCGAGATGGAGGAGGATTTGGACCGGATTGCCCGGGGAGAGAAAGACTGGACGAAAGTCATGGCCGAGTTTTATCGACCGTTTGCCAAACAGGTTAAAACGGTTGAGCGCGAAGCCAAGCGGGCAGCCATTCCGGTGGAGGAAACCGGAGAAAAGTGTCCCGAGTGTACCAGTGGCCGGCTGGTGATTCGGTCCGGACGGTTCGGCAAGTTTTTAAGCTGCAGCCGGTTTCCGGAGTGTAAATATACCGCCTCATACACCCAGAAATTGGAGGGTTTCGCCTGTCCTAAGTGCGGCGGCGAAGTAGTCTTGAAGCGGACGCGCAAAGGACGGAGTTTTTGGGGTTGCGGCAATTATCCCAAGTGTGATTATGCCAGCTGGCAGGACCCCCGACAAAAAAAAGAATAAGGGTTTTGGGAGCGTAGTTTTATATGGTAGAGTGAAGCGATGAAGAAGGGGCGAAAGACGAAGCGATTACCGACGTGGCAGGTGGTGAAGCTAGAGGGAACCCTCCAAACTTATGATGAACGGAAAGTGATCGATGCCATTTTCCTGGCGGCACAGGAAGCCGGCGGGACCGACGAGGCTAGGGCTCAGGCATTAGGACATCAGGTCACGACTTATTTAATCCAGCAGTTTGGCCGGCAAAAACAAATTTCCACCCGGGATATTGGGGACGCAGTCGAGCGGGTCTTGATCGAGAACCGCCAAGTCCAAACCGCCAAGGTCTACATTCTCAATCGGGATAAAAAACGGGAGGAATACGAAGCCAAAATCCGGTTGGGGGTCAAAGACGATCTGGGTTTGAGTTTGAACAGTTTGGTGGTGATGAAACATAAATACCTACTTAAGCGACGGGGTGAGCTGGAAACCCCCAAAGAAGCTTTGACCCGGGTGGCTCGGTGTTTAGCTCAGGCTGAAAGTACGCCCAAACGGCAGCAGCAGTGGGGGGAAGCGTTTCTCACGGTGATGCTCAACCGGCAAATGTTGCCGGCCGGGCGGACCTTAGCTAATGCCGGGACGATCAACAATCAGTTGGCCAATTGCTTTGTCATGCCTTTTCCGGATGATATCGAGGGGATTTTTGAAGTGGTCAAGGAGTCGTCGATTCTGAAGAAAAACGGTGGGGCGGTCGGTTTTTCCTTTTCCAAGGTCAGACCCAAGGGGGACGTAGTCCACACCACCAGCGGTGGAGCGGCCGGACCGGTGGCTTTAATGGGGATTTTGGATCATGCCAGTCACATCTTCTTGCAAGCCGGCGGCCGGCGCTCGGGGAATATGGTCACTTTGGCGGTTGACCATCCGGACGTCTTTGAATTTATAAGCTGTAAGGAATCGGGGACTAACCTACCGAATATTAATTATTCTTTGGAAGTGTCGGAAGCCTTTATGCAAGCTTGGGAGACGGACGGAGACTGGCGCCTAGTAAATCCCCGTAACGGTCAAGTGGTGCAAACTGTCTCGGCCCGGTCAGTGTTGGAGCAGGCCGCCCGCTTGGCTTGGCGTCGGGGTGACCCGGGAGTCATTTTTATTGACGAGATCAACAAGTATAATCCCACCCCTAAAGTGGGCCGCTTAAACACGGTTAATTTATGCGGGGAGCAACCATTGTTGGATTACGAAGCTTGCAACTTAGGTTCAATTAATTTAGGGGTACATCTGAAAGCGTTAAAGGGCAAACAAAGCACCATTGGTGACTACACCATCGATTGGCCACTCTTAGAAAAATCAACTCGGGTGGGGATCCGCCTCCTGGATAACGTGGTAACAGTCTGCGGCTACCCCCTGCCCCAGATTGAGGCGACGGTCAAAGCCAATCGTAAAATCGGCTTAGGGGTGATGGGCTGGGCGGATATGCTGATCCGCTTGGGGATACCCTACAGCAGCGTGGAGGCGCGGCGTTTGGCTTTAAAAGTAATGCGGTTTATTCAGCAAGCGGCTTGGTCGGAGAGTGAGAAGTTAGGTAAAGAAAAGGGGAGTTTCCCTAATTTCAAGGGTAGCTTGTGGGAAAAACGGGGTTATAAGCAGTTTCGCAACGCCACCACGACCACGATTGCCCCGACCGGATCATTGGCCATGGTGGCCGGAGCCAGCGGGGGGATTGAGCCGTTATTTGCCTTGGCGTTTTACCGCAAAGCCATGGGCAGTTATGAACTACCGGAAGTCAATCAGGATCTAGTCATGGCCTTAAAGCGCCATAACGGCACTTATACCCCGGATCTGTTAATGCAGATTGCCAGGACCGGTTCGATTCAAACCATCGAGCGAGTCCCGGAAAAGATTAAGCGGGTATTTGAAACGGCCATGGATATTAGTGCCGAGGATCATGTCTTGATGCAGGCGGCCTTTCAGAAATTTACCGATAATGCCGTCAGTAAAACTATTAATCTACCGGCTCAGGCTTCGGTGGAAGCGGTTATTGAAGGGTTTAATTTGGCTTGGAAATCTAAATGCAAAGGCATCACTATCTATCGCAATAAGTCCCGCGAGGTGCAAGTCTTGAATGTTGGTCAGGCAGAACCAGTTAAGGAAGATCCGGGATCTCAGCTGAGCGGACAATGCCCCAACTGTGGGGGGAAATTAATGATGGTGGAAGGCTGTGCCACCTGCCAAAACTGCGACTATTCAGCTTGTTCCTTATGAACATTTCCCGTCGCTTAAATCAAGTCCCGGCCTCGCCTATCCGTAAACTGGTACCGTTGGCCGACGCCGCCAAAAAGCGAGGGACTCATGTCATCCATCTCAATATCGGTGACCCGGATATTGAGACGCCCAGGGTTATGACCGACCGGCTGAGACAATGGCAGGGTGGCATACCCTATGCTCACAGCCAAGGGGATGCCGAACTGATTGCCGCTTTACTGAAGTATTATAGAGGTTTAGGGGCGGATTACCTCAAGGCAGAGAACATCCAAGTCACCGTTGGCGGCAGTGAAGCCCTAACCATGGCGATGGCGGCCGTGGCCGATCCGGGTGAGGAAATCTTAGTCTTTGAACCCTTTTTCCCGAGTTATCACAGTCTGGCGGTAGTCCAAGGATTAAAAGTGGTACCGGTTACCACCTCTATTGCCGACGGTTTTCATTTACCGAAGCTAGAGCAGTTCGAAGCCCTGGTGACCCCAAAAACCCGGGCTATCCTGCTGACCAATCCCAACAATCCGACGGGGACGGTTTACCGCCGGGAAGAAGTGGATGGTCTGGTGGAACTAGTCAGACGGAAGGGATTATTTTTATTGGCTGACGAGGTCTACCGGGAAATTGTCTTTGACGGGCAACCTAGTACTTCGTTGTTGTCATATCTTAAAGTTGAACCGGACCGACTGGTAATTTTGGATAGTCTGTCGAAACGCTACAGCGCCCCGGGATTGCGGTTGGGGATGATGGTGTCGTTAAATCAGGACTTAATGGCCGGAGGGTTGCGGATTGCCATGGCTCGATTGTCGGCCGGTTATATCGACCAGAAGGCAGCCGCGGGTTTAAGCCAGGTAAGTCAAGCGGATTTGGCGGCGGTTCGGGATGAGCATCAACGACGGCGGGACGTAGTGTTTGCGGGATTAAAATCAATCAAAGGGGTGACTATTCATCAACCCGAGGGGGCTTTCTATTGTGTGGTGGGTTTACCGGTGGCTGAGGCGGAACGGTTTTGTGCCTGGTTGTTGAGTGATTTTAGCTATCATGGAGCGACCGTGATGTTAGCGCCGATGGCCGGCTTCTACTTAACCCCCGGCTTAGGGAAACAGGAAGTACGCTGGGCTTATGTGGTCGGAGAGACGAAGCTGAAACAGGCAATCGAGATAATCGGTAAGGCATTGGCGACTTATCCGGAAAGTCGGTACTGACATAAATTAGATTTCTATAGTTGAGTTTGAACCCGTGACTGCAGTATTATCCTATGGATGGATCTATCCAACTGGCCGATACTGTATAAAGATATATTGAGAGTGAAAGATAAGACGCACCCGGTGGGAGTGTGCAGTTTGTGGACGACCAGGGATGTGGTGCAGCAGATTTTGGCCGAGGTACCGTACAACCTGATCGGCAACCTCTACAGCGCTCAGGGGATTAACGCCATCATCCGCAACGTTTTGGCTAATCCTCACTTAAGAGTCATCGTTATTTGGGGGAGTGAGATGTCGCTGTCAGGTCATTCCCTGTTAAGGCTGATGGATCGAGGGGTGGATGAGACCCGGCGGATCGTTGGTGCCAGAGGGGAAATTGAGCGGGAGATACCGGATCAAGCCTTGAAACTATTTCGGGAAGAAGTAAAAGTGGTGGATATGCGCGGTCTGGACGCGAAAAAACTCAAAGTCGAGGTAAAAAATTTGGGCCAGAAGCAGTATTTGCCCTTGGCTGCCAGGTCCCAAACCTTTCCCAAAGCCGAACCGGCGATCCAAGTAATGCCCAGTGAACAAACCGGCTTCCGAGTCCAGGCTAAAACCGTGGCTCAAACGTGGTTACGACTCTTAAATGAGATCCATAAATACGGCCGACCCAAGCATACCCGTTATAGCCAAAATAACGAACTTAAAGAAATTTTAAATTTGACGGCGGTAGTGACTCATGAAGACCCGGAGAAAGAGTATTTTCCGGCGTATTTACCGTTTAGCCGGGGTGAACTCAAAAGTTACTACGCGGAACTCTTGACAGCGCGGGAAATTCCGGGGGTAGCTTACAATTACGGCAAGCTCCTCCGTAAAGATTTGGGTATCAATCAGGTGACCCAAGTGAAAAAGCTGTTGAAAAAGCGGCCAGACAGCAAAAAAATGGCCATGACCTTGTTGTGGCCAAAGCGTTATTGGCATGATGCTACTTCCAGCGACACGCCGTGTTTAACCCAGATATTCGGCAGTGTCCAGGATAAGCAATTTTTCCTGACGGCTCATTTTCGATCCCAGGATATGGTGCACGGCTGGCCGCGGAATGCCTTTGCCTTGAGAAAATTCCAGGCGGAAATTGCTCAGGACGGGGGTTACCCCTTGGGTCCGCTGACGATAATCACCCATTCGGCGCATATCTACGGGGATGACTTTAGGCTGGTAGATAATTTGTTAATGGATTGGTATGAACCAGAGTTAGGTTTTACCCCCTCGGTGCACTTTGAGTTTGACCAGCGGGGTAACGTGGTGGTGGAGGTGATCAAAGCGAAGGAGGCATTGGTGTGGTCAGCCTACGCTGAAGCTACGGCCGATAAACCCTTGCCTTACGCGGTGGCGCAGATGTTAAAGCACTTGCCGGATAAGGGTAAGGGGACCGGTCGGTTGATTCGGGCGACCCTGTATGCTCCGGACGGAGGCGTACCGTTAAAAGTGTTTGAAGGCCGGACCGCCCAGGAAGTAGCTTGGCAGATCACCGATTGGGGCTTTGTCCGTTTACCGGCTCACGCCATGTACATCGGCCAGGAGTTACAAAAAGCCGAGGAGTGTATAATTCGGGGACTGAAGTACCACCAAGACCCAGCCTAAATTACTGTTAGAGACTTTTTATTAAAGGGACAGGTTATATGAGTGAAAGGGTAAGTTCAGAATGGTTGAAACATCCAGATGATATTGAACCACCACCACAGTTGAGTGAATTCGGTTTAGCAGATTGGGTGTGTAGAGTCATGAATACGTTAGGTAGCCAGTTACTCCAAGATCCTTGTTCTTGGCATGTAACACGCGTAAATAAAGAATCGGCACTGAAAAGCTATGGAGAATTTCATCGCGGATTACCTGCGCAAGTTAAACGTTATCATCATCTACAAAAGCTGGGATAAACAGCTATGATTCCGAAAGTGGAGTAGATTACTTGACGAAGTTTCAGGTTTGTTATAACATGGTGTTATAACATATCAGGAGGTGGATATGATTCAGATGCAAAAAGTGGTCAAAGTCGGAAACAGCTTGGCCGTAACCTTGGATAGCAAACAGGCGGCCTTGATGAATATTAAGGTGGGTCAGGAGTTAGCCATGGTTTACAAAGCCGATAAAGGGGTGATCAGCCTGTCTCAAACAAAAGCTGGCCTGAGCGGGGAGGTGGTAAGAAAGTCGGAGAAAGCAGCAGTTTTGGCCGGTAAAATAACACCGGAGCTTAAGCAATGGACCGACCGGTTTTTGCTGGAAAATGATGAGGCGATGAAGAAACTGGCTGATCTATGACGAATTATGTCACCCTGGATTTAGAGCAGGTGATTTACATCCATGAGCGGATAATTGAGGCAGCGGGTGGGGTGCAAGGAGTCAGGGATTATACAATGCTGCATTCTGCTTTAGAGCGGTGTAAAGCGACGTTTGGTGGCGAGGATTTGTATCCATCAAGTCTACATAAGGCAGCTGCCTTGTTACATTCATTGGTGATGAATCATGCTTTCTTGGATGGGAATAAGCGGACAGCCTATGCGGTGATGGTCCGGTTTCTCAATGCGAATGGACTTAAAGTGACAGCGTCTCAGTCTGAAATCGTGACGATGTGCGTTAACGTGGACAATGAAGGCTGGAAGGTGAGGGAGATTCTGATGTGGTTGAAACAGCGAAATTTTCACTCCGGGAGTGCAATACTCAAGACATCCCGGGGTGTCTAGATCACTGCACCCCCGGGGTGAATTATAAGTTAGATAACCAGGACGCGCAGGTGTAGTTGGTCGGTTTTATAAGCGAGATTGACCGCGTCTTGGCCTGTAAGCAGGCGGTACTGGGGAGAATTAGGTTCACTACTAATGGCGGATACCAGGGGCGGAATATAGGTGATAGTTGAGGCTGGGTCGATGAGACCAAAGTCGACGGGGGTGGGGATTTGGGTGGGTAAATTTAAAGCATGGGTAACTAAGAATTGCTGCCGATTGAACTTTTTTTAGTATCCTGTTGGTGGAGAATTTTAATGGCGTGTGAGGCGACAAGGCCTGCTCTTTTTTGGTACTCGTCATTGATTTCAAATTCATCTGTAACCCGATTGGCAATTATGACACATACAGCGCCAGCCCGTTTCTTAAAAAGGGAAGCTAGGGTAAATAGACAGGCAACTTCCATCTCAAAATTTTGAATGCCTGCTTGTTGCATATCGGAAATTAGATTTTGTTTGGTGCTGGGGAAGTAATTATTGTATCCAGGTCGACCTTGGCCTGTATAGAAAGTGTCTGCGGAAGCAGTAATGCCAATATGGTGTGGAATTTTTAATTCTTGTGCGGCTTGTATAAGAGCCTGGACGACCTGATAGTGAGCAATAGCCGGATATTCGGGGATGACATAGTCACGACTAGCTCCGTCAAGGCGGACAGCACCAGTAGAGATAACCAAATCACCCATTTTTTGGCCTGGTTGGATGCCTCCCGTAGTGCCAACACGTATGAAGGTATGGGCGCCAATACGGGTGAGTTCTTCTACGGCTATAGACATCGCCGGTGAACCGATCCCAGTAGAAGTGCATGAAATGGGTGTTTTATAATAGAAACCAGTAACGGTTCGGTATTCTCGATGGTAGGCTTTTTCTTGAAATGAGTCCCAAAGCGAAGCGATTTTGCCGACTCTTTCCGGATCACCTGGAGTGAGGACGTATGGGGCAATATCTTTAGGTCCACAAGCAAGGTGATATTGTTTGCCTTCTAATATTGGGGCAGAAGCGGAAATGGGAATTTTTTTTACCATTTAGATCTCTCAGTTTAATTGTCGGTAAGACCTTTCAAATTCATCCCAGTTTTCGTGATAATAACTGGTTTGTTGATGCCATACAGATTCTATCACATGGCTGATTTCATCTTGATAAGCATTGCCAACTACTTGATATTGATCATGGTGGTTTATTTGCAGGTCTCCGTTAGGTCGGAGTAAAAGTAAATCATATTTTTCATTGATGGAATAGGTTCTTTGAGCAATGATAGTACTAGGATATTTTTTTTGGAGTTGTTGGCTTTTTAATTTGAAAGCTTTGGTGGTGATTTGGAACTGGTCTCTAACCTTAAAACCGTCTAGTCGTGGTGTATACTGCAATAACTTCCACACGATGGGTTTGCCTAGGAAAAATCGAGGGATTTGGTCGATACCATTATGGAAATTTTGCTGATGGACAATAGTGTTCACTTTTAGCTTAAATGGATGGATTTGAGGATTATAAGTAGTGATGATCCTAGTTGCGGCTGTAAATTGACCTATACCACGATAGTGGTCGTTGAGTGGTTGGTTGTCTGCGTCAAGGGAAATGGAGAGGTAATCGACCAGGTGCTTAAGTTGATGGAGTAAATTGTCGGTGAGAAGGAGGGCATTGGTGGAAAGGATAGTTTCAAAGCCGAATTTTTTTATGAGTTTAAGGATGTTGATAAGATCGTGTCTGACTAATGGTTCACCACCCATGATACCAATAGTGGATATTCGAGCTCTTTGGATATTCTCTAGGCATAGTTTGATTTCAGAGATCGGTTGGTCGAAGGCGATGTCTTTTTCTCTGGAAAAACAGAATGGGCAAGATTGATTACAGCGTTCGGTAATGCGATAACCCAGATAAGTAATTGAATTGACGGGGGGATTGGAAATAATTCGATAAGGATTCATTCAAATTCAATAGTACGATAATTTGGCCATAGCGCAACTTGTAGTTTTGGGTAATAAATTGGAGGTTGTATTGTAGGTAGGATTTGAGTTATCAATAACTTGGATAATTGATTTATCTCGTCACATGCGAGAGTTTTGGCTAAGGCAAGGTGAAAAAAAGCGAGCGTCAGGTATCAGTGACAAAATTGTTGGCCAGCCACCGGCCGTCGTGGCAAGTGTTAAATGAACTGGCCAAAACCGGACTGGCTTATCAGTATGCCGATGCCATGCCGGTGTTAACCGATCCGGATGGGGCTAATCAAAATGTCCTGGATGCTTTGGTGGTGCTGCAGCAATTTTATAAAGCCAAGAATGAAAACGTCATGGTGACTTACGGCCCGATGGCGTCGGGTAAAAGTACGGCACTGGTGAAATATTACCGCTGGCTTAAGTTGCGGCAAATTCCGGTGATTATTTACAAACATGAACTGGATGCCGAGCGGATGAGGGGTCAATCGGCGGTAACGGTCAAGATTCAAGCCGGACTCAATGGGACCGATACCCAAGTGGAAGCTGCGCTCTTTCATCAATTGGATGAGGTGATCCATCGACTCAAGGCGAAAGATTTGGCTGAAGGGGTGATGATTCTGGACGAGTTTATGTTTGCCGGTGAGGGGGCGATACCCATTGAACAAAGGGAGACCATGCGGCGGTTGATTCGAGCCTGTCAAAAGAAGCCGGTCAAACTGGTAATCGGGGGTTTGTTTTCTGACTATCGGGGGGTGATTTGGCCGAATATGAAACGGATCATCCCGCTGGCCGACCGGTTAATTGAGTTTCGCGGTCGCTGTGTGGAGTTTGGCTGTATGAAGCCATCAGTTTTGACGCAAAGGAATGTGACCATCAGTCGGGCTGATGGGGAAGTGATTACGACCCGGCCGTCACATAGGTTGGAAAAAGTGGTCAGAGTGGGGACGGTGTTGCAAGGTGTAGCCATGCCGGATACTTATTTACCTAAATGTGAAAGACATCATGAGGTGTTATCACCGGCCAAAGCCAAAGGTTTAGATCAGAAATTTGGAGTGGACATGGGGGACTATAAAACGTAGGCAAGGGAATTTAACAGTCATTTACGGGCCGATGTTTTCGGGGAAGACGACGCGGTTAATTGAGATCGGGCGGAAGCAAAAAGAAATGGTGGTGTTTAAACCGGATATTGACACGCGTTATACGGACCGACCGGTGTTACATACCCATGATGGAGTGGAGTTTCCAGCGATCAAAATTGGAATTAACCGGCCGACGGAGATTATCAAAAAACTTGATAGTTTACCTAATAAAGCCAAGATAAAAACAATCGCGATTGATGAAGTCAATCTTTATCCCAAAGGATTGATTGGTGTGGTCAACAAACTCCTGGAGCGAGGTTATCAGGTGATTGCCACCGGGATTCTGTTGGATACCGAAAAGGGGGATTTTGGTCAAACCAGCGCTTTAATGGGTATGGCCGAGACCGTTGAAGCAATATACGCTAAGTGCGCTTTTACCGGCTGTCTCAAACCAGCCCCGTATAGTTTTGCCAAGAAAGTAAAACAGACGCAAGTCGTGGTTGGGGCGGAAGATTTATATGGGGCGGCATGTGCCGATCACTATGAATTACTGCATGTACCGGGAAGGAGTGAGGGGGTGACCCCAATTAAACAAGCTTCAATTGATCAACTGGTGGATTATGGGATTTATCCGGCTTACGCCCAGTGGCTAAGGGAAATTAACTACCCTCATAACCGTAAAGTCACCCAGAAGAAGAGTCGGTGGCCCAAAATTGAAATTGGGGGTGACGGTTACGCTATGGGCAAGACTAAATTGATGAAGCAGTTGGTGAAACTTTTACGCCGACAAAGACTGGCAGTACAAGTGATTGATCAGGACAGTCAGGCTCAATTAAAAGGGGGTGCAGCCCAGGATTTTGATGCCCAAGTGGTGTTTAAAGCGGAAATGAAATATTCAAAAGACAAGTTTCAAGCATACGGCCGGTTGTCATCAGCCAAAGCCACGATTGTGTGTGTACCGCCGGAAATGGAATTTAATTATGCGGTGGCCAATACGGTGGTAGGTAGAATCAGTCTGCAGCAGTTTTATGCTTATGAAGAAAAATATTTCGCTTTGGGATGGGAGAAGTTTTTGGCTCCTGACATCTTGGTGTATATCAAGGCCGACCAGAAAATTAGTGGCGAGAAACCGGAAGCCTTTATGGCGGTGTTAAGAGTGGTTAATCGAGCTTGGTTGGCCGGGATAGACCGGCGGCTTAAAGTTGTCGAAGTGGAGCGAGAACTATTAGAAAAAGAGAAGGGAGCTGAGACGGTGGCAGCTTTAATTTGGAAAACGTGGCAGGCTTTACCTGTGGCTTACAATAACCTTAAGGAGTAAAAGTGAGTTATGAAGGTTTACTTTGGGGCAGCGGTAACCTTGGATCGGAAACTGCTACCGGTGTATCAGCAAATAGTTAAAGCCTTAAAGGCTGAGGGGCACACGGTTTTGTCCGAACACGTGGTGGACCCGTTGTTGGTACCCGGAGCCGGGATAAAACCCAAGCAGTTATTCTTAAGAGAGACTAAATTAATTGAGCGAGCCAACGTCATGGTGGCTGAGGTGACGGCGCCGTCCTGGGGGACAGCTTTTCTGATTGAACATGCGTTAAGTCAAAATATTCCGGTGGTAGCCCTGTATTATAAGGCTTCAGAGATTCCTTTACCTTTAATGATTCAAGGCCACCCGGAATTGTATTTGGAACACTATGATGAGACCAATGTGGTGACGGTCTTGCGCAAAGCCATGACTCATTTAGAACAGATGCGTCAAATTAAGGGCAAGTTAATCGTGATCGATGGCGCTGACGGTAGCGGTAAAGCGACGCAAACCCAATTACTGCTGAATTACTTGGAAAAGAAAGGTAAGAAGCGCCGCTATATTGATTTTCCGCGGTACTACACCAGTTTTCATGGGAAAGTCGTCGGCCGTTATCTGGCCGGTGAGTTCGGTGCCAATAAGAATGCCAATCCCTATTTGGTCAGTTTAGCGTATGCGCTGGATCGATTGACGGCCAGAGACGAAATGGTGGAATGGTTGAGGGCGGGGAATATCGTGGTGGCTAACCGCTACACCACCAGTAATTTTGCTTTTCAGGGTGCCCGCTTAGAAGGGAAAGCCAGGGAGGAATATATCCAGTGGCAGTACTCCATGGAATACAAAGAACACAAACTACCCAAAGAAAATTTAGTCATCTTTTTATATGTACCGATCGAAATTAGCCAAAAGTTATTGGTGAAAAAACAAGGACAAGCAGTAAGGCGATATGTTAAAGGTCAGGCGAAAGATATTCATGAAGCCGATGTGACTTATCAGGCTAAAGTCCTGCAACTCTATTTGGATCTGGCTAAGCGGTATAAACACTGGGAAATTGTCAGTTGTGTCGATAAGAAGGGTAAGTTGTTAGACAAAGAGGCGATTCATAAAAAAGTGGTAGCGATTCTGAAGCGGCGCCGGATTTTAGCCGGGTGAGACTTGAACTGGGGTGGGCTAGTGCTATAATGCAGTTGTTGTCCTATAGTGAGGGGAATATGGCTAATTGGGAAAGAATGCCTGATGAGAAAGAAGAAGGAAGTGGAAATACTGATGGTAATCAAGATGAATCAAAATATGACCCAAAAGGAATGGTTGCCGTTGCAGTTACAGAATTAGAGGCGGTGGTAACTTTAGTACAAGATTTATCACCCATTCCAGTATAGTAGTTCTCCATTTGGTAATTGTTTGGGTTGACGGGAAAGCAGATTTCTCGTTTAATGTAATCCCGGAGTCGGTCGTTTGATTCGCCAAATTGAGGATTAAATGACACGCTCCGGTTTTTTGGGGATAGGTAGGGTAAAATAGGGGGGAAATGCAGGTATATAGCGGTAGTGCCAATGTCCCTTTAGCCCAAAATTTGGCCAGACGGTTAATTGTCCCAATGGGTGTGGTTGAACGGTCGCGGTTTGCCAATGACGAAGCGCGGGTGTGGGTCAAGGAACCAAAGGTGGATCGGGAGGTAATAGTAGTGCAGTCTTTATCCCAACCGACCGATCATCATTTAATTGAATTCTGTTTGATTTGTGACGCGTTGAGGCGGCGGGGAGCTAAGGAAATTACGGCGGTAATTCCCTGGCTGGGTTACTCCAAACAGGACAAAGTTTTTCGAGCTGGAGAACCGTTAAGCGTCAAGGTGATCGCGTCGATGATTGAAACGGTTAAGTTGGAACGGATCATCACTATTGATCTGCATAATTTGGCGATTTTGGGCTTTTTTGAAACCCCGGTGGATAATTTGTCGGCGAAACCGCTATTTATTGATTATTTCAACGGAGTGTCACAGACAACGATGGTGGTGGCACCGGATGCCGGGGCGGTCAAGGCCTCAACCCAATTTGCCCAGCAAATGGAAGTACCGGTAGCTTACATTGATAAGAAACGGGATTTGGTCAGCGGTCAAGTGTCGATTGTGGGCTTAAGCCGGCCAGTCAAAGGTTTTGATTTAATTATTGTGGATGATTTGATTGTGACCGGTGGCACCTTGTTGGAAGTAGCCGATTATTTAATGGCTAAAGGAGCCAAAAGCGTCAGAGTCGGAGCGACGCATCACACTTATGTTAAAGGGGTTCAAGGTAAGTTAGATCGGAGTATGATTGACCAAATGGTGGTGACGAATACGATTCAAGCCCAAACGAAATCCAAAAAACTGAAGGTCTTAGATGTGTCAGGTTTAATTGCTGAAAGTCTGGTTTAAACCATTTATGACCAAAACTAAACCAGTCGTGATTGTTGACCAAGCCATGGTACAGGATTCATTACGGTATTTAAGGGATAAAGAGACGCAGATTGAGGTGTTTCGCTTTCATTCGAACCGCATTTGTCAGTGGTTATTTGCCGAAGCGGTGCGGGACTTACCCATGGAAGCGGTTAAAATCCAGACGCCTTTGAGTCAAGCACAAGCGAAAGTGGTGGCCGGTGACGTGATGATTGTGCCTATCCTCAGAGCGGGGGTAGCCATGTTAGCCGGAGCCTTGCAGGCTTTACCGTACGCACGGATTGGTTTTGTCGGTTTAAAACGAGATGAAAATACCGCCATTGCCGAGCAGTACTATTGGAACATTCCCTCAGTGACGAATAAAACGACGATCATTATTACCGATCCGATGCTGGCTACCGGCGGTTCGATCTGGTATGTCTTGGATCGGTTGAGGGGAGTGGAAGCGGCTTCAAAAAGAGTGGTATGTGTGGTAGCGGCGCCGGAAGGTTTGGCCAAGGTGCAAGCGGATTTTCCCGAAGTCAAAATTGTAACCGCGGCCGTGGATAAACGGTTGAACCGACAAGCTTATATCGTGCCGGGATTGGGGGATTATGGTGATCGCTACTGCGGCACCGACGGCAATCAAGCGGAAATGAGCGGGTAGAATTGGGTGAATAGAATTGGAAATCTTTAATATTAAGAGGCTATGAGACTTTTTTTTATGCGTGAAATATTGCCGGGATATCAATCTTTGCTGAAAAGAGCCTTTGAAGAGTTGTCCAGAGAATATGGACCAGATTGGCGAAAACTCTTGAGACATGAATTTATTGAGGCATATTTGGGGTATACATTAGAGGAGTTGGCCGACGGGGGTGGATTTCATGAAGTGAGTACAAGATACGGAGGCAAAAATCCAACCAGGGAAGGAGAAATTAAGGCACAAGCTCAAAATGGAGACTTGTCATTTTTAACAACTGAAAGTTTTAGAAATGGTAAACGCCCGTACCGGCCTCGATTAGGTGGATATCCGTCGGAAGATGGTTGGGTCAGGAGGAGATGATTGGGTTGGCAGGGGTGCAGAAGTTTATTACTATATAAGGATGGAGGTGACATGATTAATATCGGTCGGGTGAGGTGGCCGGGACCAGTGGGGATCGGGGCGGGGATTATTAAAGGCACCGCCGCTTTTTTGGATTACAGCCAAAAGGCTGACAGCCTGGAAATTGGCTCAATTACCAAAGAGGTTTGCCATGGGAATCAAGGCCAAACCATTTGGCGTTATCCTGACTTGTCGGCTTTACGTCATAACGCCGGTCTGCCCAATCCCGGGGCTAAAGAAATTGTTAGCGAATTAATGACCGCTCAGTCTCAGGTTAAGATTCCCTGGGGATTAAGTCTGGCGGTGACGCCGGGGATCAGGGAGGCAACCGCGGCCGCCGCGGAGGTGGGGGAAGCAGCTCGGCGGGTGATTAGCGGCGGTTTAAGGCCGACCTGGATAACTTTTAACGTCAGCTCACCGGATACGATTGATGAGACGGGACAGCTAATGGCTCCGGCAAGAATCAAGCTTTGTTTACAGGCAATCAAAATAAGTATCGGGACGACGGCAATACCGATCTGGCTTAAAATCGGGCCGCTTAAGGCAATGGAGTCATTGATGGCGGCGGTGGCAGCCGGTAAGCGGCATGGAGCGGAGGTTATAATCGTCAGCAACGCGGTCCCGGATCAGCACGGTTTAGCCGGCGGTTGGTGCGGGGAACCGGTGCGGGCGTTCACCCTGGGTTTGATTAGGCAGATAAGGCAGGTAGATCAACAAATACCGATAGTTGCCGTCGGAGGGATTCTGAACGGAGTTCAGGTGAAAGAGGTAATGCAAGCGGGGGCGCAAGCGGTCCAAGTGGTGACGGCGGTGCTGCTTCGGGGTCACCGGGCGGCCAGGATAATTGGTGTGGAGTATTCCCGGTTGGTGAAGTGATTTTAAGGGTTGTTTTGATGTGTAGGGCATGTGTAAAATAGCGGTACAAACTGAGCCGAAGTAATTCAACACTCAAGTTTGATCCAAGAAACGACAGCCCGCTGAGCGAGCCGAGACCAAGAATCAATTAGGAGTGTTTTTTGGTTTTATGGGATTTAGTCCAGAGGTTAATAGTGATCAGAGTTTACCTTTGGTAATCGCTTGTACCGGATTTGAGAACCCAAAACGGTTACATACCGAAACCTTGCTTCCGGATAATTTGGTTGCCTCGGCAAAGCCCAAAATGCCGGAGTGGGTATTTAATGGTTTAGATAGACCGGATTACATCGCTGGTTTAAAGCTGGTCCAGGTAATTAATACTGAAGATATTCTTGGAATGTTGAGAGGAGTAATTAGTGCGGAACTGGTTAGAAGAAAGGGGTTGGATCCAAGAAACAAAGCATTAATTAGCGACCTACTGAGAAGTGCCGATTTCCAGCAAAGTTTAACTACAGTCATCGATCAGGTAATAAATGAAGGTGGCTTTATTCTGACAGCTACCGACATTCAATTTCGGAGCGATCACCCAAGCTTTACAGTTGAAGATATAAATCAACCTGAGGTTGATACAACAGATAAAGAATTAAGGGACCAGCTGTTTAGGTATATGGTGCGAAATCCATATGGGAGCAGTGACCAATGTTTGATACCTGGGCAATTAGAAGCTGGACTGGGTGTCTTATGGGTTGGTGTCGAAAAACAAACGGAAAATAAAGGATCCGTGAGTAGGCCAGATTGGCGAGAAAAGCTCGCGTTAACAGAAATCGAAGGTAAATTGGGGAGGTGGAAGGGACCTTTTTTTTATTATCAAACTATGACTGAAACACAATTAGATACTTATATTGAAAGGTTTGGTCAAAGAGCAAGAAGTGCGAATAGTGGTTTGTTGTGGGAGGAGTTAGAAAGCTTGATTCTAATTATAGATGGTTGTGATCGTGATTCAGAAGGTTTTTTTGAAGGATTAACAAAGATCAGGGAGATTTGCAGTGGGGTTCCTAACCAGTTAGCTAATGTTGTGGCCAGCGTGAGGAAGGCTCAATATACGAGTACCTTGGATACTCAGTTGACCAAAGCAATGATTGATTTGATAATGACAAAATTAGGCAGGTGTACAGAAGTTAGTGAACGAGTGGTGTGGCGCCCGTGGTATCCTCAATAATATGCGGACATTTGCTATACTACCAGGTATGGAGCGGGGGTGAGGACAGGTGATATAATATACAGAGTATATACATGGAATTAGTTTTTTGGAATGAAAAGAAAAACAAGCAGTTAATTAAATATGAAAAAAACATTTAAATTAACAACTTATGAAAAGGCCATTGAAGCGAAGGCTAATCAGGTTAAACCTTACCCTAAAAGCCATAAAATCTATCGTCGATTGCGGGTAGCCGCTATAAATACAACCAAGTCTCAAGCAATTAGTTTAAGAGTGAATCACCAGACATTAAAACTGATAAAGTCTCGAGCGAGGGCGGTGGGTTTACCCTATCAAACTTTAATAAACTCAGTGTTGTATCGATACGCTAAGGGTGATTATAAACCGATGCTGTAAATTAAATTTTATGGATAAGGTGTTTGAGCTGATTGCCAGAGAGCGGGAGCTGCAGGAAACGACGTTGCGGTTGATCCCGAGTGAAAACTACACTTCAAAGGCGGTGCGGGAGGCGGTGGGGTCGATCCTGATGCACAAATACAGCGAGGGTCAAGCGGGGAAGCGCTATTACCAAGGTAATGAAGTGATGGATGACTTGGAACGATTGTGTCAGGAACGAGCTCTTGCAGCCTTCGGCTTAAAGGGGGAGGAGTGGGGGGTCAACGTTCAAGCTTTATCCGGTACTCCAGCTAATTTAGCCGTTTATACGGCTCTGTTGGAACCCGGGGATAAAATTTTAGCCATGTATTTACCAGACGGTGGTCACCTGTCCCATGGTTGGCAATATAAGGGTAAAAAAGTGACTCTGGTAGCTAAAATCTGGGAGGTGACATTTTATCAGGTGTCGGAAAAGACCCAACGGTTTGATTATGACCAAATCGCGAAGTTGGCTGAACAAGTGAAACCCAAGCTAGTCATTTCCGGTGGGACTGCCTACCCTCGGGAGATTGATTACCGGCGGATGGGTCAATTGGCGCATCAGGCTGGAGCCTATTATTTGGCTGACGTGGCTCACGAGGCGGGCTTGATTGCCGGGGGGGTAAACACTTCACCCTTTCGATTTGCCGACGTGGTAACGATGACGACCCATAAAACCTTACGGGGACCAAGGGGAGCTTTGATTTTCGCTAAAAAAGAATTAACGGGGGAGATTGACCGGGCTGTCTTTCCGGGGATTCAGGGCGGACCGCATAATGAAACCATTGCCGGCATGGCCGTGTGTTTGGCCGAGGCTCAGACAGAGGCATTTAAAGCCTATGCAGCTCAAGTGGTGGCTAATGCCCAGATTTTGGCCAAGGGTTTGACCACCGCCGGGTATGAGGTCATCTCCGGAGGAACGGACAAACATTTAGTGCTGGTGGATTTAAGACGGCAAAAACTTTCCGGTTGGGTGGCGGCTTGGGCCTTGGAAGCGGCCGGAATTATCGTTAACCGCAACACGGTACCGCAGGAAACGGCTTCACCGTTTTATCCATCGGGGATCCGGTTGGGGACACCAACGGTGACCACCCGAGGGATGGCGAAACCGGAAATGGAATTAATCGGTACTTGGATTAACCAAGTCTTGAAAGTCTGTCATAAGTGGCAATTACCTGAAGAGAAAATGGCCAGACAGGACTTTGTTAAAGAGTTCAGGCAAGAGGTGAGACAGGAGCCAAGATTAATCGAGATTAAACAAGCGGTGGCCGAGTTGTGTCGACAATTCCCATTGAAAGACTAGTAGATGAAGGTATACTTAGGTCCTAAATGAACCGAGATTTTATTCGCCCGGACGGAGTGCCGTTTTGGCAGTTTTTGAAAAATAAAAAGATTAGCTATAGTAAAGCTGATTTTCCTTTTTTGACAGCAACGACGATACCGGCGGTGAAACCGGTATTTGATTTTTATGAATTTATGACTTTGGAATCCCGGGGTGAGGCCTTGGCTTACCTCTATAAAGGTATGGGACGGTCTTTGAATTACGTGGGGCCGGTGTTGGATACCGAATTACCGCACGGTTTTAATGACCACACTGACCGCCATACCTTATGGGTGAGTGAGCGGGTAATGGAGTTATTACAGCGGGCAGGGACAGCTTATGACGGCCGGGATTATTACACCGGCGAGACCGAAGTGTTAGCGACGCTGGTAGGGATGCTCCACGATGTGGGCAATCTTTTGGGACGGGAGGAGCATTCGGGGGCGTCGATGTGGTTGTTGGATCGGTTATTCATGCAGCGCCAGCGTCAGCGTCAAGCCTGGCAAGCAGTCAAGTACGCCATCGAGTACCATGAAGAACCAACCTTAAAAAGGCATCAGCTAGCTCTGAAAGAGGGTATCCCACTGCAGTGGGCCTTAGTTTTGGCCGATAAGATGCACGTGGGGCGGGATCGAATCGGAGGCCGGAGTTTTAAGGATGGAATTAAAAAACGGGCTTTTGATGACCTTCATATTTTATTAGAATGTTTGATTGTCCGGTCAACTTGGTGTATTGCCGCCGGTAAATTCGTTTGGTTTTTGGATTTTTCGGTGGATACTTTACAAGATAAGTTTGAAGCCTTTACCAAAGGGCGAGGGCGGATTTGGGTGCCGCCAAAGATTCAAACCCGTTTTATTAATCAAGGGACTAAATATCGGGAGACTTTTCGGGAGATGTTTTTGGCCACTTACGGACCTAGAGTCCGGATGGCAGCCGAAGCCGCGGGACTGTTGTTTCCCTTTCTGCAAGGATTCGAGGTCAGATTGTCGGATACCGACACCAGGGGAAAAGTGGGCAATGGGGAATTAGTAGTGTGGCAGAATTAATTAGTATCATTGCCCAAAAAATGTTTGGCTTGTGGGAATTTGTTGATGATAAGTTTAATGCCGTAATGTGAATTAATCCAGTCAAGGGCTGACTGGAAACTTTCTTGATAATTGGTGAAATGCCTGAAATTTGGTCGACTACCTGGGTAAAAATAAGTGTTATCCTCGGATGTCTTTGCAAAAGCGCTCAGTAATTGGGCTAATTCTGGGTAGAGATCTTGGGCTAAGGCCATTATTTGAGAATGAATCTCGAGTAGCAGTCTGTATGAGTGCTGAGGTGGATTGCCGGAGGATGCCTCTCTTAGTAGTCGACTAACTGTTTCAGATTCATAATTAATATTTGGCCAATTTAATAAAGGCATATAGGATTCTGGGAGGCACGGCATCTTCGGTATTGCATTGATAATCTTCCGAATTGGCGCGTATGTGTTTTGCTGACCTGATTTTTGAGTGCCCCAGATACAATCGGTGAAAAAGCGGATACTAGCGTCTGAGGTACCCAAGTTATTAATCATAAACTCTGGATTTAAAAGACTTAAGTCAGAAACGACTGCACGCGCACTGGACTCAAGTCTAACCAGATTTATGATACTGTTTATTATAGGTTTTAGATAGTGTATATCGTCTGCTGGGGCGAAAATTAACCATGGTTTTTGACGTATAGGTGAGTGTCTGATAAAGATTGTGATCGGTTTTTCTCTATGATCGTTTTCTCTGGCTGAATATTCTGATTTGATGATTTGTATGGTTAAACCATCTGGTGCGTAAATTAGTCGACCGATACTTAAGTCTGGTAAATCTTGGGGAAAGATTTTCAAAACTAGTTCTGGATGTTTTTGATGGTATTGGGTGATGTTCATTATATTGTCATCTTGATTCGGGTCTAACTCGCCGATGTAGTACTGCCAAGATAAATCATCCAAGGAATTAATTCCAAGTCTACGTGGCCCGAGAAATAGGTGGGCATGTTCCCTTGGATGTTCTCGGTCTATGGGGGCGTTCGGGTCAGCGAAATCAGTACGAATTATAGTACCGATCCAGATTTTCTTTCGACCACGGCTTATTATTGCTCCAATTACATTCTCAATAGATTCATAGTCGGTAGCTGGAATAATCCAAGTCTCCTGATCACCTATATTGAGTTCCTGTAATAGAAAATGGGCTAGGGTTTTCTGAGGCGTGAAAGGTATTTTAAGAGATTCATAGAATTGGCAAAGTCTATCCCTTGCCCTTGCTAGGTAGGTGGTGCGATCTTCGTTGCCGGTCAGTGGTTCGATAGGATGAAAAGCTTCTTGACTTTCAACGCATGGTTCAAGCATGAGATTTTCGTGACTCATAAGGTTGGTTTGACTGAATTTAGCACAAATTTTGTAGAAGTAAAATACTGCTACAATCAAACTATATGGCTGTGATTATCTTTGATGGGCGGGGGGAGGCGAGGAAACGAGAGCAGGTACTGAAGCACCGGGTTGATAGTTTGGGACGAGCGCCGCGGTTGATGAGTCTGGTGTTCCATGAGGATCAAGGAGGCCAATTATACACCAGACTAAAGATGGAGGCAGCGCTTAGAGTGGGGATAGAGTTTGATCGGGAAGAATTTTCCCTGAATGATCCGGTGGAACAGTTGGTACCAGAAGTGCAGTCTTTAAGTCAGCGCCCAGATGTTCACGGCTTATTGATTCAGAAGCCGACTAAAGCGGTCTGGAAACAGGTAACCGGAACGCACCGACATGGGGAGTTTGGCTGGTGGTGGCAACAACTGACCAGTGCTTTGGCGCCGGCCAAGGATGTTGATTGTCTGGCCAAAGCCAATTTAGATTTAGTTTATGGAGGGAACTGGCGGATCGTGCCGGCGACGGTGAAATCGATTTTAAGCATTTTGGAAATAGCCCTGAATCTATCCAATCATGAATTGACCAATAATAATGAATTAAAGCTGAAACAAGCATTGACCGGGACGAAAACGGTGGTGATCGGAAGAAGTGAGATTATCGGGCGGCCGCTAGCGGCAGTGATGACCCAAGCAGGAGCGGTAGTGAGTCTGGTCGGATCGCAAACCGAAGACTTGGGTCAGCATACGGCTTCGGCTAAAATCGTGATCTCGGCGACGGGGGTACCTAAATTAATTAAGGAAGATTTAATTAGACCAGGAGCGGTGGTGATTGATGTGGGGTCACCGGCAGGGGATGTGGATTTTGAAGCGGTCAAGGACGAAGTGGCTTTTATCACTCCGGTTCCGGGTGGCGTCGGACCCATGACAGTGGTGTCGCTGTTGGAGAATTTGGTGGAGATGATATAATATATTTTGTTATTATTTAAGAATGCTTCTTATGACGACCATTACGGTATCTTTACCAGATGATCTTGCCTCCCAGGTGGATGTAGTGTCTGATCGGCAGGGTTTTGCAACCAGATCGGAATTTATTCGCCATTTATTGAGAGGGTATTTGAAGGAAGAGTTGGGATTAGTTGAATTCAAAAAGTTGCCTTTGGGTGAAATTAAAAAGGGATTGGAGGCTACGGGGAAGTATAATAATAAATTTATTGACGGAGTAATAAAAGGTTTAAGGCAATCCTCCGTATATGAAGCTAAAGCCACTTAGGGATAACTTGCACAGATATCTAGTCAAAAGAGGTTTGACAACGAAGTACAACAAGCAGGTTCAATTGTTTGAGGAGAATTGGCGACACCGATCATTGAAAACTGAAATGCTTGAGCCAAAGGAGTTTAAAGTGTATTCATTTCGAATTGACAGAAAATATCGGGCCATTTTCATTATTCGGAAAGATGAAGTGGAAGTAGTTGAGATTACCGATCATTATCAATAAGAAGGGTATGGGCCAATGACAGTGGTGTCGCTGTTGGAGAATTTGGTGGAGATAGTTTAAATTGTATTTTAACTATTTTGTGATATAAATAATGTATATGCAACAAATAGTTTCGATTACTGATCAAGGACAATTGACGATTCCCAAGCAAATATTGGGCCATTTTGGGATAAAAAGACGAGTAAAAGCGATTATTGAACTTCAGGATAAGACGATTATTGTCAGACCCAAGCGGGATTTTTGGGATTTGGGTGGGGCATTGACCGGAAAGATTAGATTAACCGACAAACAGTTAAAGCAGGCAAGAGTGAAGTTTACTCAGGATTGGGCCGATAAGGTATGAAGGCGGTAGTGGATACTAATGTTTGGGTTCGTTTTTTTGTCAGGGATAATGAAGCACAGTATCGGCAAGCAGTCGAGTGGTTTAAAACCGGCCGACTGGGCAAACGTAAGTTGGTGTTGTCAGCGGTAGTGGTGGCGGAAACCTGCTATGTATTGGATACGTTTTATCATAAAACTAGGGAAGAGATTGCTTCGGTTTGGGAAGTAGTCTTGGGGCAACGATGGCTTGCCGTGGCGGAGCGATCGGTATTGATCGCAATGTGGCCCGGGTATCGAAACGGTTGGCATTGGGTAGATAGCTATCTTTGGGCTTGGAGTGGGGCAAATGAAGGAGATATTTTGAGTTTCGATAAGAAACTAAGACACAAAGTCGGTACAAAGAAAAATGATTAATTTATTCCCTGGGTGTCTTGAGTATTGCACCCCCGGGGTGAAAGAGTGTTGGAGAATGTTATAATGCGTTTTGAAAGAAGAAGCTATTTATGGTTGATGATTATGATGGTTTGACGAGAATGGCAGTGGGATACTTAAGAGCTTTAGGCGAAGAGCCGAGCGCTCGGCAATTGGTTGAAGAGAAGTCATGGAAAATATTTATTGAAGCGGCTATGGGTAGAATTTCCCCAGATAAAGCTATTGAGTTACAGCAGGAATTACATGGATCTAGCGATTTAAGTAAAAGATAAGGCTAGTTGAAATCTGTTATATTTGAGATAAACTGCATTAATTAAATTCGCACACCGGGTGGAGCTCCTGAATAAAGTGCCTGGTGGAGGCTCCGGGGTGACACCGGAGGATAGGAGACAAAATGGCTCAAGCCAAGAAACCGGTCGTTAAGACTAAGAAAAAGGTCGTACCAGTCAAGAAAGTAGTGGTTCAGCCTAAGAAAACTGAGGTAGTCGAAGTAAAAAAGGTCGAAGTAGTAGCCAAGCAGCCGGAGCGGGTTAAAGTCAAGTCCGAAGTAACGGTTGATTTAAAGGAGCTATTGGAAGCGGGGGCTCATTTTGGCCACCAGTCAAGACGTTGGAATCCCAAGATGAAGCCATATATTTTTACTACCCGGGACGGCGTCCATATTTTTGACCTGACCTTGACGGCGCAAAAAATTAAAGAAGCAGCCGACGCCATCGCCGATTGGGTCAGCCAGGGTCAGGAAATTATTTTTGTCGGCACCAAGCGCCAGGCACAACCGATTATCCGGGAGGAAGCGCTGAAAGTTGGCGCGCCCTATGTAGCCACCCGTTGGCTGGGAGGGATGTTGACCAACTGGACGGAAATGGAGCGGCGGATTAAGCGTTTAAATGACTTAAAAGCGAAGAGAGAGAAGGGGGAGTTAAAATTGTATACCAAGCGGGAACGAGTGATGATCGATAAAGACATTGCCAAACTGGAACGCTTTTTCGGCGGCATCGCTCACTTGACCGAAAGACCCCAGGCTTTATTCGTAGTCGATACCCATAAAGAAGTGGCAGCGGTCAAAGAAGCCAAAAAGTTAAACTTGATGGTTATCGGCTTGGTCGACACTAACGCTGATCCTTATGAGGTAACCATTCCCATTCCCATTAACGACGACGCGGTCCGGTCGATTAAATTAGTGGTAAACAAAATGGCGGAAGCTTATCGGCAAGGTCGACAAATTAAGGACCAAGGAAAGTGAGGTAAAGATGGCAAAGATAAAAGTTGAACAAATTAAACAATTGCGCGAAAAAACCGGTGCCGGAGTAATGGAAGCCAAGCAAGCATTAACGGCCAGTGGGGGTAAGATGGCGGCAGCGGAAGCTTGGATTAAGAAGAAAGGTTTGGATCGAGCGGAAGCCAAAACCGACCGGGAAACTAAGCAGGGGGTGGTCTTTGCCTATATTCACCATGATCATAAAAGTGGGGCGATGGTCAAGTTGTTGTGCGAGACCGATTTTGTAGCCCGGACGGATGATTTTTTAAATTTGGCCCAGGAGTTGGCCATGCAGGCTACCAGTATGCCGGCCAAAAACACAGCGGCATTATTAAGCCAAGCTTACATTAGAGATCTGGAAATGACAGTGGAGCAATTGATTAAGCAAGTGGCGGGTAAAGTGGGGGAGAATATCCAGCTTAAAGAGTTTGTAAGACTAGGTCTGTAGGGTTTTGGGTTTGAGGAGGAAGTAGAGCGAGGCGGTGAGGTAACCGATAAAGGCCAAATTGAAAACTAGGGGAGTGGGGCGGCCGTAAAGCAGGGTGGTGAAGAGGTTAATACTTTCGGCGGTGACTAAATTGATCAAAGTGAGCTTGAGATAAAAGGAGAAGCGGAAGGGCGTGCGGTAAAGGCGGCTAAAAAGGGTCAGGAGTAAGGCGCTGAACAGGCAGTAAGCCAGGCGGGCGGGGAGAAAGGTTAAGAGTAAAACCAGCGTTAGAGTCAAGCTTAATGGGAGGGGAGAAAGCTGGTTGATTTGATTTTCAAGGTGGGTGATCAAGGCTTGAAATTGAGGGTAGTCAAAGGTGCCGCTCAGGCCCAGCTGGTGATAGGGAATAATCAGGCTTTGACCCGGCGGCAGGGCAAGACCGAGGGCGGAAACCCCCAATAAAGCATAAGTGCCTTTGGTGAGAACGGCTTCGGCAGGTTGACTGGTATCGAGATACAAGAGGTAGGGATAAGCGAATGGTGGCTCTTGAGGTAAGGCAAAGGTGACCGGTTGGTCAGCCCCAGAGACGCTAAGTTGATTATTCTGCATGGTTAAGACTAGTTGGGGTGGAAAGGCAGGCTTGAGGTAAGCCAAAGTGGTCAGGAGGTTGGTTTTAAGCGACGGCAAATAGCCGACCACTAGATAGACGGAGAGCAGGCCAGCGAAGCCGATATACCAGATCAAGAGGTAGACGACTATGGCTTTAAAATGACTCTTGGCCCCATCCAGGACAGAGTGGGGGTCAAACAACGAACGGCTGAGGGTCTTGATGGGTGGAAGCATGATGTTATTATAAAGGCACCAAATCTATTAACCAATGGCGGAGGGTGAAACTCTATGTTTGACGAGATGAAAACGAAAAGTGACCAAGTGATTAGTCTAGTTAAAGACGATTTAGCCATGATCAAGTCGGGTCGGGCTAAACCGGAGATGGTCGAGAAAATCATGATCGAGGCTTACCCGGGGACCAAACTGCCGCTGGTGGAATTGGCTTCGATTACGGCTCCGGACCCCCATTTGTTAATGATTCAACCGTGGGATGCGGCGGTAGTGAAAGCGGTAGCCAGCGGGCTGGCAGTAGCGGAGATGCATTTGAATCCGACGGTGGATGGATCGGTGATCCGGATCAGTCTACCGCCGCTAACTCAAGATCGACGTCAAGATTTGGTCAAAATCGTCAAACAGAAATTGGAGGGGGGTAAGGAGATGCTGAGAGAGGTGCGCAACGACACCAAACGCCAGGTGGACGCGCAAAAAGGCAAACCAAATGTGTCGGAAGACGATATTTTCAAATGGCACGAAGAATTGCAAAAGATTCACGAAGAGGATGTGGCCAAGTTGGAAGCAATGGCCTCGGCCAAAGAGGCGGAGTTGATGGCGATTTAGATCATGGTCATCTGTTATGATAACCCGGTATGAATGTACTCCTGTTTATCGTGGTCTTATCAGTCCTGGTGATTATTCATGAGCTAGGTCATTTTTGGTGGGCGAGGCGATTTAAAGTCAAGGTGGAAGAATTCGGTTTGGGTTACCCACCCCAGGCTAAAGTCTTAAAGACCGACCGCTTGGGCACCAGCTATACTTTGAATTGGTTACCGGTGGGCGGCTTTGTCAGGCTCTTTGGCGAGGAAGGCTTGGACGAAGTCAAGTTAACGTCGGCGGAACGGAAAAAAGCTTTCTGTTTTAAACCCATCAACCAGCGGCTAATGATTATTGCTGCCGGCGTCTTGGTCAATTTTTTATTTGGGGTAGTGGTGTTTGCCGGCTTGTACACTTTTTGGGGTATTAAACAAGGTTTACCTCGAGATTTAGGTTACGTGTTGATTGAGGCGGTGGCGCCGGAGACTCCGGCGGCGGCGGCCGGTTTACTACCAGGAAACAAAGTGGTGGGGGCAGAGGTGGACGGAAAACTGGTACCCTTAAGTCGGAGTGATCGGTTTATTGCCCTGGTCAGCGAACAAGCCGGTAAGTCGATTAACTTAATTTTAATTGAACCTGAGCGGCGAGTGCCGGTGTACGTGCGGACGCCGACCGAAATTCCTAAAGACCAAGGCGCGCTTGGGGTTGGGATTACCGATTTTGAGCGGCAGTTTTACCCGTTGTGGCAGGTTCCGTTTCGGGGAATAGGATTAGGTTTGAAATCGGCGGTATCCCTGGGGGGGATGATTTTGGAGGCCTTAGGCCAAATGATGACGAGGTTGTTTACCAGGGGTGAAGTACCTCAAGATGTAGCCGGACCGGTAGGGATCGCTTACCTGGCCAGCAAAGAGCAGTTATTTACTCAGGGTTGGGGGACTTTACTTAATTTTGCAGCCATGTTTTCGATTAATTTAGCCATCATCAATATGTTACCAATTCCGCCGTTAGATGGCGGCCGGGCAGCCATGCTGATATATGAAGGAGTATTTAAACGGAAGGTAAACCCCCGGTGGGAAAGGGGCGTGCTGACGGCGGGGATGGTTTTCTTTTTATTACTGATTTTACTGATTTCGGTAAAGGACGTGGGGCAGATTTTGAATGATACCGGAGCGATCGACTGGCTGGTACAATGGCAGAGATGAAATACTCTAAGTTGTTTGGCAAAACCAGACATGGGGTACTTAGATCAGGTGAGCTGGTGAGTCACCAATTATTAACTAAAGCTGGCTATATCCGTGAAAGTACCGCCGGTCGGTATTTTTTCTTACCGCTAGGCTGGCGGGTGCATGAAAAAATCAAACGAGTGATTAAAGAGGAAATGGACCGAGCGGGAGCCCAGGAGATGGTAGCCCCGGTTTTACACCCCTTTGAGTTGTGGCAGGAAACCAATCGGGATAACACCACTGGCTTTGAGTTGATGCAGGTGACCGATCGATCAGGGCGCCAGTTTGCCTTAGGTGGGACGGCCGAAGAAATGTTTGTCGATGTGGTCAGACGCTTTCAAATTTCCCACAAAGATTTACCGTTTAATATCTATCAATTTTCGACCAAGTTTAGGGATGAGTTGAGAGCCCGGGGAGGCTTACTTCGGGTCCGGGAGTTTGTGATGAAGGATGCCTATAGTTTTGATCGGGACGAGGCAGCCTTCAAAATCGAATACGAAAAGATGAAACAGACTTACATGACTATTTTTAAGCGTTTAGGTTTGGAGACTAAAGCCGTCGAAGCGGATAACGGTTATATCGGCGGCGAATATTGTCATGAATTGGTGGTGGAGCACCCCCTGGGTGAGAGTCATTATGTGGAAAGTGAAGATGGAGCGGTGTGTCAACATGTGGATGTGGCTAAGTTTAAAAAAGAAGCGAAGAATTTAAACGATGATTTATTACCATATAAACAGGTAGAGGCGGTCAGGGGAAAAACAATGGAGGAGGGAGTGAAGTTACATGGTCTGCCGCTGTGGCAGCAGTTGAAAGATGTTTTGTACAAGGATAAGCGGGGGAAATTATTTTTGGCGATAATTCGAGGTGATCTATCGGTGGGTGAAGCCAAATTATTGCATGTAGCCAAGGCTGATTATCTGGAGCCAGCCGAGGATGAGGATGTGAGTCGAATTGGCAGTTATCCCGGTTTTATTTCGCCGGTGGGGTTAGAGGATAAAGTAACGATCGTGGCGGATACATCCTTGCGAACGGTGAAAAATATGTATGGTGGGGCGAATAAACAGAATTTAGATGCGCTGAACATGAATATTGACCGGGATTTTAAACCACATTTTGAGGGTGATATTGCTCAGGCAAGTGATGGCTTTCAAACCGAAGATGGAACCCAAACCTTGAAGGTAAAACGGGGGATTGAGGTGGGGAATATTTTCCAGTTGGGTTATCACTATACCCAGAAGATGAAAGATGCGGTTTTTGTTGACAAAGATGGCACCTTGAAACCTTATTACATGGGTTGTTACGGGATCGGTTTGGGGCGGACCATGGCCACGATTGTCGAAAAGTTCCATGATGATAAGGGGATTAATTGGCCGACGGTGGTGGCGCCGTATCAAGCTCATTTAATCACGATAGGGAACAATGAGCAGGAAACGATGAGTCATAGCGAACAGGTCTACCGGCAGTTAACACAAGCGGGGATAGAAGTGTTGTGGGATGACCGGGAGGAAAGCCCGGGTAAGAAGTTTGCCGACGCGGACTGGATCGGCCTGCCGGTGAGGTTAGTCGTCTCGGCCAAGACCCTTCGGCAGGGCTCAGGGCAAGCTGGAGAGAAGGTGGAATGGAAAGAGCGGACTAAAGACGCAGCCGAAGTGATCGATTTGGCCGAGGTGATTAAGCGGTTAAAAACCATATGATTAAAGATTTAATAACCAAGCCGGTGAAACTGTTAGTGACGCACCAGAACCCGGATCCGGATGCGGTCGGGGCTTGCTGGTTGTTGATGAAGTATGGCGGACGCAAGTTGGAAGGAGCCCAGTTTTATTTTGTACCCAGCGGTTCAGTGGTGAGTGACGCAGTCTTAAAGCAGAAAGAAGTGGAACGGGAGGAAACGGTGCATGTGGATACCGGTTTGGGAGTGTTTGATCATCACCAAGCCGATAATCAGGCCAGAGACAGCGCCACTTGGCGGGTCAATCAATATTTGATTAAAGCCGATCCCAATTTGGCCAAGGATGAAGCTTTAAAGCGAGTGGTCAGGTTGATTAACGACAATGATCATTTTGCGGCTTGTTGGTGGCCTGAGGCCGACCATGACCGCTATGTGTTAATGTTTGAGGAGATCCTTAAAGGTTTAAGGCAAGCCCGGGGATTTTCCGATCGGGAAGTGGTGGAGTTTGGCATGATTTGCTTGGATGGTATTTATGTGTCGATGAAGCAAAAGGTTAGTGCCGAGGCGGAGTTAGCGTTAGGTCAAAAATTTGAGAGCCGCTGGGGTCAAAGTTTAGCCATTGAAAATAATAATGACGAGGTGATCAGGATAGCCCAAAAGCGAGGCTTTAATTTAGTGGTGCGGAAAGAAGCCGATAAAGGTCATATTCGCATCAAAGTGGTGCCGGAGCGGGGATTGGATTTGACACCGCTATATGAAGTGATTAAAAAGCGAGATCGGGTCGGAACCTGGTTTTTCCATCCCTCAAAAACGATGCTGATTAACGGTTCCCGCCATAATAACACGCACGTCCCATCTCCCCTAACTCTTGATGAGGTCGTGACCATAATCAAGAGCATATAGCATATAGCGAATAGCATATAGTATGAAGTATAGCCCAAAAAATGGTTTAATTCTTGATTTGATCAATTTGCAGAATCAACCTGATTACAACTTGGTTTTGGCGCAGAGCCACTTTATTAAAACGGTGGAGGATGTGCACGAGTTGGTGGTTAATTGTGTGCCGGGAGCAAAGTTTGGATTAGCCTTTAACGAGGCCAGTGGACCACTGATGATCCGAACCAGCGGCACCGAGCCGAAGTTAATTAAAGAAGCGGTCAGACTGGCCAAGTTGATTGGCTGCGGTCATTTATTAGTCCTAGTCATGACTAATGTTTATCCGATCAATATTTTACCCCGGTTAAGCGACGTCCCGGAAATAGTCAGTCTCTATTGCGCCACAGCCAATCCAGTGCAAGTGGTAGTGGCAGCAAGTCAGCAGGGTCGAGGAGTGTTGGGAGTTATCGATGGGGGGACCCCAAAGGGAGTCGAGAGCGGCCAGGAAATCACCCAGCGTCAGCAATTATTAAGACAGATGGGTTATAAGCAATAATATCGGTTTTAAACTTCGTGATACAATACAAAGACATGGTCAATAGCCACACCGTTTATACCAGATGGGAGGTGTTATTGTTTTGTGCCGACTGTTATCAAGGCCAAAAAAGATGAACCGGCAGCCAGCGTGATTCGACGCTTTAAAAAGCAAGTGCTTCTAGATGAAATTTTGAAGGATCTGAAAAAGAAAGAATTTTACCTCAAACCTTCGCAAATCCGCAAAGAACGGAAGAAGGAATGGGAACGCCAAAAGAGGCGAGAGCGATTTTTGGCGTCTTATCACTAAGAGTATGACCAAGGTGCATATTTGGGCAGATAGTCGCTACCCGATTAGTCGGCGGCGGCTAAGAGCGGCGGTGGCTCGGGTGGTTAAAAGCGAAGGTGTGACTTCCGCGGTGGCCGTTTCCATTGCCGTCGTCGGCAACCGCAAAATGAAACAATTAAACCGGGAATATCATGGGGTGGACCGGACCACTGACGTGTTAAGTTTTGCCTATCTTGACCCTTTAAGCCAGAAAGGGAATTACCACTTTATCACCCCAGAGACGGAAGGCATGGTCTTGGGCGACATCATTGTGGCCTACCCCCAAGCCGTCAAGCAGGCTGCGCTGAAAGATAAATTGGTAGATGAAGAGATGGATTGGTTGGTTGAGCACGGGATGCAGCACCTATTTGGGCATCACCACGAGTGAACCAAGGTAAAGCAGAATCAGCAATGAATGGCTGTATGCTGGCTGTAGTGGTTAAGTTACAATGGGCGGTGGATGATGAATTTTTACCGAAAATACCGGCCGCAAACGGTGGCCGAGATCGATACGACGGCTATCCGGGTAGCTTTGGAGCAGATCTTAACCAAGGGTAAAATTAGTCAAGCTTGGTTACTGACCGGGCCAAAAGGGGCGGGTAAGACGTCAACAGCCAGAATTATTGCCAAAATTTTGGAGTGCGAGAAGAATCTGCTTAAGCCACAAGCTCTAGAAGAGCCTTGCAATCAGTGTGGAGCCTGTCGGGCGATCATGAACGGATCTTATTTAGGGGTAGTCGAAATGGATGCCGCCAGCAACCGGGGGATTGATGATATCCGCCAGTTGCAGGAACGGATCGGTTTGGCACCAGCCCAGGGAAAATTTACTGTCTACGTGATTGATGAAGTCCACATGCTGACAGCCGAGGCGTTTAACGCGTTGCTGAAAACTTTGGAAGAGCCGCCAGCTCATGTAGTCTTTATCCTCTGCACCACTGAACTAAAGAAAGTACCGGAGACAATTGTGTCTCGGTGTACCCAGCTTAATTTTGACAAAGCCAGTCAGATTGAGGTGAAGCGGTCTTTGGGGCGAGTAGTTGACGGAGAAAAATTAACGGTAGAACCGGGGGTCTTGGATTTAATTGCGGCCGGGGTCGACGGCAGTTTTCGGGATGCAATCAAATTATTGGAGCAGGCGGTGGACGAGACCGGCACGGTGAAACTGATACGAGTAGAGCCACTGGTGGGGCAGGGGCAGTTATATCAGGTTGAGGAGTTAATTAGAGCCATCAAGCATAAAAACGCCAAAACAGCCTTAGTGCTGGTGGCGGCCAAGGAACAACAAGGAGTGGATTTAAATCTTTTGGTAGTGAAACTGGTGGAAAACTTGAGATCGGAACTGATGGCTGCCGCGATCGTTCAGAAACCGGAACCAAAACAAATTGAAGCCTTGACCGAATTAGTGGAGCGGTTAAGTTCGGCTAGCCAGGAAATGAAGTGGTCGCCATTAATCGGGCTACCCTTACAGATTGCTATTGTTAAATGGTGTTATTTACCGGGGGAGACTGTGATTGAACCGGTTAAAGTTGAGCCAGTGAGTCAAGCGGCGCCGCCGAAGCTTCAGTCAAAGCCGCTTCAATTAGCTGAAGTAGAAGGTAAGTGGAGTGAAGTCTTAAAAAAAGTCAAACCGCTAAATCATAGTTTAGAAGCTTTACTCAAAGCCGCCCGGCCCGTGGCCACGGCCGATTCCTGGCTGACAGTCGAGGTCTATTACACTTTTCATAAAGAGCAGCTGGAACAAGAACGCTATCGAGCCATGCTGGAAAGCCAATGCAGTGAAGTAATGGGGGCGCCGGTGAAATTGAGATTTAAGTTGGGTCAAAAAACGGCCCAAGCCGTCGCGGCTGCACCCAAAGAGGTGGTGAATGTGACCGGTCGGGTGAAGGATGAAGATTTGGCGCAAGCGGCTGAGGAAATATTTGGTTAAAGCCATGGTAATATAAACAAAGAATGATAAAGTATTATCGGTAATTAAAGGAGATTTATGGCTTTTAATCCATTAAAAGGTTTAGGGGATATTAATAAATTGAGACAACAAGCGGTAGCCATGCAGCAGCAATTGGCGGCAGAGGAAATTGTGGTGGATGAAGGCGATGTCCATGTGGTGATTACCGGTGACCAACGATTGAAGGAGTTTTCGGTCCAGGGGATTACCAGTGAGGTGGCCATCTCGGCGATTAACAAGGCGATTAAAAAGTCGCAGGAATTAGCCGCCAAGAAATTGCAGGCGATGGGAGGCTTTGGGGGCGGGCAGTGAAACGATTTAAACGGGTGGTGGTAGTGGGATCGGCGGGGTTTGATCAAATTATGAGTTTACCGGGAGTGTT
This sequence comes from Microgenomates group bacterium RBG_16_45_19, assembly GCA_001803415.1. Lineage (GTDB taxonomy): Bacteria > Patescibacteriota > Microgenomatia > UBA1400 > RBG-16-45-19 > RBG-16-45-19. Next base: position 66,700 of record MHDC01000045.1, read on the forward strand.
TAGCGACTGGATCATGCCGGAGAAGATCCATCAACTAAACGTGTCCTTTACGGTAAAAACGCTCAGGCGAGAGTTTGGGGGGACCGGCGGTAACTGCGCTTATACCCTGGGTTTACTGGGTCAAAAACCGGTCTTGGTGAGTATTTTAGGTCGGGATGCAGTCGCCTATCAAAAACATTTGCTTAAGGCTGGGGTGAATTTGAGCGGCTTAAGAATGGATCGAGGCTTATCGGCTTCAGGTCAGGTGATGACTGATAAACAGGATAATCAGTTATGGAGTTATTATCCTGGACCGCTAAGAAAACTTTCAGCGTATAGCTTAGAGCCTATAGTTAAACCGCATGATTTGGTGGCCTTGCTGCCGAGCGAACCAAAAGCCTTTGCCAAACATTTGAGAGAAGTGGTCAAGCGCAAGGCCAGGTTTATGTTTGATCCGGCCTTTTTTATTCCCAATTTGACTCAGGCGGAATTACGGCTGGGTTTGACCTATGCAGAGATGATCATTGGCAACGATTATGAAATTGCCCTGATGGAGAATAAAGTTAAACGGATTATCAGGCACCAGCTAACCAAGAAACAAGTATTAATCAGAACGTTGGGGGAGAGAGGCTCGGAGGTTTATACGGGTGGGATGGTCCACCAGATTCCGGCAGCTAAGGTTAAGCGGGTCGTCGATCCGACCGGCGCGGGGGATGGCTATCGATCTGGGTTTTTAACCGGATACATCGAAGGTAAAAGTATGTTAGACTGCGGTCGGATGGGGGCAGTGGCAGCCGCGTATACGGTCGAAAAATACGGCACCCAAACCCACCATTTCACTTTACAACAGTTCCAAGAAAGGCTAAGGCAAGCTTATGGCTAAAAAAATAGTGAGCGACATTTGGGAGATTAAATTAGCAAACGAGGGCAGGAAGCGGATTGAGTGGGCGGGGCGGAGTATGGAAGTGGTGAGGTTAATTGGTGAGCGGTTTAAGCGTGAAAAACCATTTAAGGGTTTAACCATCGGGGCGTGCCTCCACGTCACCAGCGAAACGGCCAATTTAATGCTCACTTTGAAGGCGGGGGGAGCCAAAGTGGCTTTATGTGCATCTAACCCATTATCAACCAATGATGCGGTGGCAGCCAGTTTGGTAAAAGATTACGGCATTAACGTCTGGGCAATTCATGGGGAAGACACCAAAACCTACTATCGACACCTCGATCAGGTATTAGATTTACACCCAGAAATAACCATGGACGATGGGGCTGATCTGGTATCCAGTTTGCACGCCAAACGACCCAAACAGCTGAAAGAGGTTTTTGGCAGCAGCGAGGAGACGACGACCGGCGTGATCCGGTTGATGGCCATGGCGCGGGATCGGGCCTTAAAAATACCGGTAGTGGCGGTGAACGAGAGCGATACCAAGCATTTATTTGATAATCGGTACGGGACAGGCCAGTCGACGATTGATGGGATTATCCGAGCCACTAACGTGTTGTTGGCCGGGAAAATAGTGGTGGTGGGTGGTTATGGCTTATGTTCACGCGGGATTGCCATGCGGGCTAGGGGTTTTGGAGCCAAAGTGGTGGTGACGGAGGTAGATCCGGTCCGGGCTTTGGAGGCGCATATGGATGGGTATCAAGTGTTACCGATGAAACGGGCAGCCAAAGTCGGAGATATTTTTGTCACGGCAACAGGGGATAAAGCGGTAGTTTCGTTAGAGCATATCCAGCGGATGAAGGACGGGGTGATTTTAGCCAACTCTGGCCATTTTAATGTGGAAGTTGAATACGATCGTTTAAAGAAAGCGGCTAAGCGGTCGAGGTTGATCCGGGAGAATTTGGAGGAGTTCGAGTATAGAGGTAAAAAAGTTTATGTGATTGGGGAGGGGAGGCTAGTCAATTTGGTAGCGGCGGAAGGTCACCCGGCTGAAGTGATGGACATGAGTTTTGCTAATCAAGCGTTGGCGGCGGAGTGGCTGGTCAAGAATCATGACCGGCTCAAACCTAAGGTCTACACTTTACCAAAAAAACTGGACCGCCAAGTGGCCAGGTTAAAACTCAAAGCCTTAGGGGTGAAAATCGACCGGTTGACTCGAGAACAAAGAAAATACCTAACTTCATGGCAGGAAGGGACTTAATAACGGTGCGTTTGACATTGGTGATTGGATGAGATAGTATCTATTTATAGATACTAAATAGTAGTATTAATATGAATATCCAATTACAGAATATCGTGCCGGTGAGCGAGGCTCGAATCAAGTTAAATGAGATGGTGAATCAGACTAAGCCGAATAATCCTTACATTATTTCCAAATCCGGTAAGCCTAAGGTAGTTTTAATCGATGTGGGCGAATATGATGAATTATTGAAGCTCAAGGCCAAGCAGGAATTGGCTGCCTTGACCATACAAGCTAGAAAAGATTTTACCGACTTTCTGCAAGCTAGGGGTCTGAATTTGAATAAATTGACCGACGATGAGGCAGAAGCGATTTTGGTCAATGAGTATTTAGCCTAAATGATGCGGATAATTCTTGATACCAACGTCTGGTTATCGGGGATTTTTTGGAGAGGTAAACCGGGAATAATTATTGATCGAATCTTTTCAGGCGAGACTGAACTTATGCCGGTTTTTTCAGCGGTAACTTTAGCTGAACTGGAATCCAAGATACGGAAGCGTTATCCGTATCGGTTAATCCATAGAATTCGAAGCCTTAGCTTGATGGTGGCAAATGTTCCCAGCACCAAGATAAAAGTTAGAGACCCCAATGATCAAATATTAGTAGATTTATGTATCGCAGCAAAGGTATCGGTGTTAATAACGGGGGATAAGGACCTTTTAGTTTTAAAGAAAATCGGTAGAACTAGAGTCGTTACTCCGAGTGAGTTTGTCTTGATGTTGAGCGTGGCGAAAAGTGATTTCCTGGCTTGACAAGCGGGGGGATAATTATTGCCATGCATACACTTGAATCTGATTTAACACCAAATGATAGGGCGTTTTGGAAGTCGTTGTTGAAAGTGGATAGGGGACAACTTAGGTGGGAGATACAAGATTTAAATATCCAATTCCACGAAGAACCGCTAAGATCAATTTTGTTAAATGGACCACCGAGAGAATATAATGCCCGTAATTGTTTTGATCCACGGATTGGTGATAGATACCCATTAGTCAAGAAAGGGGCAGCAGATTATGTAGCACCTCAAGGAGAGGAGTTAGGTGTCTGGGGATTACTAAGGTCAGCGAGTTTATCGGAGGTTATTTTAAAGCAATTGGCACCATTAGATCCCCAGAGAATTTTATTAGTTGGTGCGATATCTCAAGAAAGTTTATATGGAATATTAGCATCGATGGATGGGCTGGGTTGGAAGGAAGCTGAATTGACCGTGGTTGACAAATCCTTGGTCCCTTTAACAGTCTTAAAAAGACTAAATGAGACCGGTCATTGGTCTTGGAAGCCTGGAGTAAGGCTAGTGCATAGTGATATTAGATATTTCAATGAATGGGGTGCTTATGATTTGGTTTTAATGGATATTGTCAGTGCTTATACGATCGACCGGTTGAATTATTGCCATCGTGTAGGAGAAAATCCTTTTGCGAAGTATAGGCAAATATTACAAACATGCAAGGCGTTGGTGTCAAATGGGGGATTATTTATCAGTCGGACATTATCGTTTAGTGGGTATCAACCAAAAAAGCATCCTGAGCCAGTTGCCGAAGAAATTTTACAGGAGCGATTAGGAATTTTACGGAACCAATTAGGGGAGGAGATTTTTAATCAATTAGGCCAAGACTATCTGGCCGAAATGGTAGAGTCAATCTGGTATTATCCGTATCCGGAAACTTCTTGTGGGTTAGCTTTGATCTCTGCCTGGGGTGGGTGCCAACCAACTTTGCCGGTTGAGATTGAAACGGGTGGACCCGAGACTTTTAGGCAACTGTACGCTGATATTTTAGGAAAGAATGAGGAAATTCGGGTATTCTCAGCGCCATTAGGTTGGTTACTGCAAACCTTTTGTTGGCCAAAACCGGGTTATCAGTCTTGACAAGCGGGGGGAAAATTAGCCATGATGGGAAAGATACCAATTTGGGGAGTAAAAATTATGCCTGCCAAGAAGAAAGCTAAGAAAAGTACAACGGTAGAGAAGGAGACGAGGTTAATTGCCATTCAGGGAATTTTGTTAGCGGTGATTGCCGGAGTGGTCCTGTTTGGCATTTTGAAAATGGTCCAACTTCGAGACAACGTCGATGCTCTGTTGATGCAGCAATTGGCGGCACCGCAGGTGCAAACCTTGCCGGTGATGCCCGAGTCGGAATGACGCTGAATAAATTCTAAGGTAGAATGGGCGGGATGAGATTGCCGAAAGCGGTCACTAATTTGATGGAACAATTGGAGAAATTGCCGGGTATTGGGCCCAAAACAGCCCAGAGGCTGGTGTTTTATTTATTACATAATCCGCAAAGTGAGTTGGACGCCTACGCGAAGGCATTTTCCCAGTTGAAGCAGGGGACGGTGATTTGTTCGAGGTGCCGGAATGTGGGCGAAGCGGAACCGTGCGCGATATGCACCGATAAAAGCCGGGATCAGACCATTATTTGTGTGGTGGAACAGCCGCTGGATGTCTTAGCTTTGGAGCGGAGTGGTGGCTATCATGGTTTGTATCACGTGCTCCACGGAGCCATCGCGCCCTTGAATAATATTGGACCGGATCAGCTCTTTATCCAGGAGTTGCTCCCCAGATTAGCGGGTGGTACAATCACGGAAATAATTTTGGCGACCAACCCAACCATGGAAGGGGAGGCTACAGCCATGTATATTGCCAAATTGGTTGAAGAAAATCAGATTAAGGGCATTAGATTAACCCGGATCGGCCGGGGGTTACCGGTTGGGGGCGACCTGGAATACGCCGATGAAGTGACGCTGGCCAAGGCGTTGGAGGGAAGGAGAGAGTTGTAATATGAAAGTCTATTTCACAGCATCAGCAAGAGGTAAACGTAGTTTTGGTAAGTACTACAAAGAGATTTATGAGACGATTGCAGATTTGGGAAATAGGAATGTGGATGATTTGCTTTTTAAGATTGATGCTAGTGATTTATATCATGGTTCGCATGAAGATCAGGTTAAATTATATAAAAGTGCACTGGAGCATATTCAAAATTCGGATGTAGTAGTTTTAGAATTGTCAGTTCATAGTTTGTCGATGGGTTGTGTAATGCATAAAGCGTTAGATATTGGCAAACCAGTGATAGCTCTGTTTTTGTCGAAACATGAACCATATTTCGCTTTAGGGATCGATGATGAAAAGTTACAGGTAGTTGAATATGATGGAAATAATTTGAGAAAGCAATTGAAACTGGCTTTTAAGTATTCTGAGGAACAGATGGATACAAGGTTTAATTTTTTCATTTCCCCGAAAATCGGTGCTTATTTAGATTGGGTTTCTAGAATAAAAAGAGTTCCTCGCGCTGTCTATTTAAGGAAACTAATTCTTGATGATATGAAGCATGAAAGTGATTATGAAGGGTAAACAGAGTAAAAATAGTCTTACAAGCCATTTGAGTGAGAGTGATTTAGTTGATTTTCTGATTAACAAATCGAGATGGTCAATCGGTTTAGTAAATAAGTTTCAGGATCACTTAAATAACTGTCATGACTGTTGGACTAAGTGGAATAAGGTTAGATGGGATAAGGCATTAAATAGTAGAGGAATGAAGGAGTTATACCAATATTTGGGGCATGATTTTAAAGAATATTTTGATTCTTCTTGGGCGATTGCCGAAGAATGGTTAAGGCAAAATCCTCATACTGAGAAAGAGGTGGCTGAGTTTTATAAAACTAATTCGTCCTATTTATATAACTTGGTCGTATGGTATGAAAGTGGAGATAGAGAAGATTTTAAAAAGGATTTTGATAATCTAATTGTGCGATTTAAGGTTAATTCAGTCATCGATTATGGTTGTGGGGTTGGGAATGACGGTTTATTTCTGCTTGAAAATAAATGGTTAGTAAATTTTGTTGATTATGATTGTCCTTCGGTAGATTTTCTTAAGTGGCGAATGAAGAAAAGAAATGTCAGAGCTCCCGTGCTAAATGTTGAAGAAATAGATCTTTTACCGGAAATGGATATGTTTTGGGCTATTGATGTACTCGAGCATATGAAAAATCCGTTGTGGGCGGTAGAAAGATTGCCTTCAAAAACGAGAGTATTTGCGCACCGTTCACAATTTGGAAATAATGCTGGTGGCAGACATCCATGTCATTTTTGTTTTGATGAAATGAAGTTAGGCAAGGCTTTAAGTAAAAGGGGCTTTAAACATATACCTTGGCCGGTATTATCGGTTTGGATTAAGAATTAAGTGAAGGAAAATTTAACTGGCTGGGGTGAGGGCGAGGTGTTTCTCGATTCGAGTAAGACGTTGTTCGTGGTTCTGGAGTGGAAGAGCGATGGTTTGGCTGATAGTAATTTCTAATTGTTCAATTTGCTGCTTAAGCACCAGCATATCTTTTTTGCTGGCCAGTCTTTTAAGATCTGCTTTGGTGGCATAGACTTTAAGATCGGCTTTAGTAGTAAAGTCCTTGAGATCAGCCTTGGTGGCAAAAATGACTTTTAAAAGACTGAGATCTGCTTGGTTTAAGGTGGGTTTAACTTTAGGCATGGGCCCATTGAAACACCATCGGGCGTTGAAGTCAATGTGGCAAGTCCCGTATGATGAGGGTGTATGCCGGCTGGAGTACCTGCCCCAATTAAGACAAACCCCATAGGTCAATTTAAGGATGAGGCGGTGGAGGTCGGCAAACAGATAGCCAAGGATACTCTGAGCGGGGTGAAGTCGGTGGTGAGTCCCAAACAGATCTTAGAAAGCATTTTAGGTCAAACGCAGGCGACTCAAGCAGGGGAGTCTTTGGGCGTGGAAACTTTAAGCGGGGCTAAACAGCCCACCGATCCGGCTCAACAGGCCAAAGTGGCTGAGGATCGAAGTAAAGCGGAAGCTCTCCTTCGATTGCACCGGCAGCGACTGCAGGAGCAGGAAGTCTTTATTAAAGAAAAAGAGCAAGCCGAGGAGATGAAAAAACAACAGGCGAAAGCCGAAGAAGAGCAGCAACAACAGCAGCAAATTGTGCAGCTTAAACACGAGCAGCAAAAAGAAGACGTCTTAGGCTCAATGATCAAACAATTTGAGGGGAGTAAGGAAATGAAAGCTTGGGGTGCGGGGTGATACAATGCAAGGTATGAGATTATATAACAGTCTAACCCGGACGCTGGAGGAATTTAAGCCGATACGGCCGCCACATGTCGGCATCTATACTTGTGGACCGACGGTTTATGATTATGTGACCATCGGTAATTGGCGGACTTACACTTTGGGTGATTTGGTGGTAAGGACGCTGACTTATTTAGGGTTTGAGCCGGAATACGTCATGAATATTACCGATGTCGGTCATTTGACCGGGGATAATTTAGGTGACGCTGATACCGGGGAAGACCGGATGGAACAGGCAGCCAGAAGCACCGGTAAAACCGCGTGGGACGTAGCCGCATTTTATACGGCTGATTTTTTTAAAGGTTATGATGCCCTTCAATTAGTTAAACCAAAAGTCTGGTGTAAAGCGACCGACCACATTGCCGAGCAGATCGCCTTGATTCAAAAAATTGAAAAACAAGGTATTACCTATCGAATTGACGATGGCCTTTATTTTGATACCCAGGTTTATGAGCGAGCCGGTCATCATTACGGGACCTTGTCAACTTTGGACTCGATTAAAGCCGGGGCTCGCGTCGAGACCAATAAGCAAAAGAAGAATTCCAAAGATTTTGCCTTGTGGAAGTTTTCTCCTTCGGTCGCTCCCGCCAGAGGCGGGCGGGCAGGACAAGCCCGCAGGCAGATGGAGTGGAAGAGTCCGTGGGGGATTGGTTTTCCCGGTTGGCACATTGAGTGTAGTGCCATGAGCCTGAAGTATTTGGGGGAACAATTTGACATTCATATTGGTGGTGAGGATTTACGATCGACCCACCATCCTAATGAGATTGCCCAAGCGGAAGCCGCTACCGGCAAGGAACCGTTTGTAAAGTATTGGTTGCACGGAGCGTTTTTGCAAGTGGACGGTGGCCGCATGGGTAAAAGTTTAGGCAATGCCTATACTTTGCAAGACATCATGGCTAAAGATTATAGTCCGATGGCACTCCGATATTTTTATTTGACCGGCCATTACCGGAAACCGTTAAACTTTACTTGGGACGGCTTAGCGGCGGCCAAAACGGCGCTGACTAACTTAACCACGATGGTGGTAAGATTTAAAGATGAGCAAGACCGAGTCATGTTGTCAGAGGAAAAACTGATAAAAGTGCAAGCCTTTCAAAAACAGTATAGAGAGGCACTGGAAGATGATTTAAATTTACCCCAAACTTTAAGTCTACTCTGGGCGGTGATTAAGAGTAATATTCCCAATCGAGATAAGTACGATTTGCTACTTAACTTTGACCAAGTTTGGGGATTAGGTTTAAGTCAGGCGACGGCGCCAATGGAGACCATAGATCTAAAAGCGTTGGACCCCAAAGTTCAGGCTCTGATCCAGGATAGAGAGAAATTAAGGGCGGCCGGTGACTTCGAGGTGGCCGATAAGCTGAGACAGGAAATAATGGCTCAAGGTTGGCAAATTGAAGACACGGCGGCGGGAGTGATTATCAAAAAACGGGTAAGCTAGACGGAGTGGCTAATTTTAGGGCATTAGTAAGTTCCAATTCAGCTAAGGCGGTTTGGCCGGTTAATTGCAGGCTTTGGGCGTAGCGGCGACGAGGCTCGGGGTCACGTGGATTTTTAAGGACTTCATCAAAAGTTTGGTTGAGGGGATTTAAAGGAGCAGTCTCGGGTGGGGGGGGAACGATGGTGGCGGGTGATGGCGGTGAGGGGAGGCGGGCAAATAATGACTTGGCTAGATCGAGTTCGGCGGGATTGACGGTAGCGTTGATCAGATGTCTTTGGGCGGTGCCGGCTAGGCGCTGGAGTCGGACAGGGTCGATGGTGGGGTAATGGGTGGTTAAGAGATAATCGGAGTAGGGATAAAGAGTGGCGGCGGGTGAGGCGGGACTAGTAGTTAAGCGGGCGGCGTAACCTTGGGGGGTGAGGTAAAACAAGCCGCGATTTAAGCCTAAGAGGCGATAATATTCGGGTTGGAGGTCTAAGACGTAAACCGGGCGAGACTTGAGATTCCAGGAGATATAGTCAAGGAGAACAAAAGGGTTTTGGGGATAGTCAAAACCTTTAAGCTGGGGTTGGCGGTCTAACTTAAGAGCCACGAATTGATAAGCTTCAGGAACCACAATGACATCCGGTCGGGTGTGGTAGATAGCTTGTTGGAAGAGAAGGGCAAAACAGGAGACATCGGCGGTGCAAACCAAGAGGCTATCAAGTGGGAGCTGATTCAGGAGATCACGGTAACTTTGGGCCATGGCCGTATCTTGAGCTAGGCTAATTTGAGGATAGACAGTCATGAGGCGCCAAATTAGAACCAGGATTAAAACCAGGCTGAGGCTGAGGGGAGACAGCCAGCGTTTCAAGTAAATCAGGCCAAGGCTGAGTAAAAACGGCAAGGTCAGGTAAGTAATCAGGTATTGGCGAGCGACCACCGCCTGTTGGGCCAAGGTTCCCGGCCAGGGCATGATCAAGGAGAGGGCTAAGACCGGCAGCCAGAAGCATAACAGCCAGATTCGTAGTTGGCGGGGAAGTGGGGAACGCTGGGAGAAGAGACTGAGACCACCGACGAGACCAAGCAGGCTGGGGAGAAAACCAAAACTTAAGATCAGGTAACGACTATAGTGGACGAGGGCTTCAGGGCGATCGGGAGGCAAGCTGGTTTGAGGTTGGGAAAAATAATCGAGCATAAGGGCTTGGCGCCACAAGCCGGCGGCGGTGGCGGGGAAGTGCCAAGAGACGGGCGGGCTGGGACGTAGATTGAGTTGCCAAAGTAACAGTAAGGGTAAGGCCAAACCCAATAGTAAGCTGAGGAGACTGAAGATAGGGAGGTGACCAGGTCGAGGCCAACGGCTGATCCAAGTGACCAAGATTAAGGGGGTGAGAAGCCATAAGGATAAGTGGCTAACCAAGGCTAAACCGGTGACAAAAGCGAACAGGTAATAGCGGGTTGACGAAACTTTGGCGGCAGTAATCAGTTTCAGGCTAAGATAAATAATCAGGGTGGCCAGAACTAGATTCAAGGCATATTTTTCGGCCACTTGAGCATAGAGCCAAAAGGGGTACATCAGTCCCAAGACACAAGTGGCGACTAGCGAGAGACAATGGCTGGTAAAACGAGACAGACGGGGGGTGAGAGGTACATGGCGGAGAAGACGGTGGACCGAGAGAAAAATGAAAGACAAACTCAGAGCATAAAGTAGAGCCGAGAAGAGATGAGCTCGCTGAGCCAAGCTGACGGGCAGGGGTAAGTGAGTGGCCAAGTATACGCCGGAGAGATAGAGAGGGTAACCGGGGGGGTGAGCCACCCCACCGTAAGCCCCGGCGGCGATGAGGACGTCGGAATCACCAAAGCCAACGTTGACCGGAGCAGTCCCCGAGGCGTAGAGGTAAAAAAAGGTTATACCAATTAGGAGAGCGAGACGAGAGGTAGTCATGATTATTTGGCGTTTGGGTCAATTAAATAGAGTTTAGCCCAGATGCCATTATGTTGAAAAGTTTCGAGCAAAGTGTGCGGTAGCGGCTGCAGGATTTCCTGGCAGCGGATTTGGGAGTAGTGGTAGGGATGTATATACAGGATAACTGGTGACGGATGGCGGATGACTGAGGCTAGATCGCTGATAGTTTGGCAGTCCTGGAAATTAAGCGGTTGGTTAACATAACTATGAAGCGGTTGAGTCAACTGGTAGGATTGGGGGAAGCCGCCTAGAATCAGGCTTTGGGGATAATGGGATTCGAGATACTGGGCAGCAGTCAAACCGACTTGGATGTGGTCTTGGTAAGACAAATCTTCATTGAGGCGAAAAGCAAAAACTTCGGACGGTGGTGGCGGAGGGTGCCAGGCAAGAATAAAACTGATGAAAATAAGGCTAAAAATTAATGTGGCTACAGAGCTAGGCCAAACACGCCATAATAGATGGCAAGTGATGATGGTAAAGAGGGGGACTAAAGAGAGAGCGTAGCGGGGGATAAATTCACCGGTTAGGGTAAAAGTGCCGAGGCCAACTACAAGCAAAGTTATTAGCAGGATAAAGGGGGAATTCGTTAAAGTCGGCTTTTTTAAAGAAACAAGTTTAAGCACACCGGCTAAGCCAATGAAAGTTAACAAGAAGCGGTGTTGGCGAAGGAAAAAGACGGAAAAGACGAAACTTAAAGAAGTGATCAGTTGGCTTAGGTTTTTGGGGTAGACCGTTTCCCGGCCAGGGAGAGTCAGCCACCAGCCAGTGAAATAATGGTGATAGTTAAGATAAAAACCGGCACAGAGTAGCGGCAGAACCAGCGGTAAGTACCAGCGCCAATGACAGCGTTGTTTTTGATCCAGGAGAGTGAATACAGTCAGAACCAGGATGAGCGGTAATATAGTCATTTTGGTGAGCATAGCCAGGGAGAGAAAGGCAGCGGCGACAACGGGGCGCTGGTAAAACCAAGCGGTGAGACCAGCCAGACTTAAAGCGGCTAAGGGTAAATCAAGATAAATCATACCGACTTCGGCTACCAGGAAAGGAAAACTGGCGGTCAGGAGAGCGGCGGTTAAACCGGTCAGCGGGGAAGACAATTTTTTACCTAAATAATAGGTTGAGCCAAGGAGCAGGATTAAAAACGGCACCACCGTCAAATGGGCGGCCAGTCGGTTCTGGCCGAAAATAGACCAGGAAAGGGTAACTAAGAAGGGGATGAGCGGGGGGTGGGCGAACTCGGTAAATTGACTAATAATGGGCCAGGGTTTAAGGCTTAAAGCTTGAGCTGCATTGATGACGTAAGCGGCTGAATCCCAATGATAGGGAAGGGTTCGAGTCGGCCACCAAAGAAGAAGGGAGAGGCCGGTGAGGGTAAGGAGACTATAACGGTCTGGCCGTGAAAGCTTGATGACCATGAGGGGTATTAGTATATAATGTACAGTTAAAGCTAGACAGAGCAATATTACACCTTGACTAGAATATAAATAGATTAAATAATTGAATGAAATAGGAACTTTAAAGGGGGTGAAACAGAGTTATGGCTTCAAGTAATGTGTGGACTAAAAAAGTTAATAATGAAACTTATGTCAAAGCCAGACTGGTGTATTTATTGGTGCTAATAGGAATTGCAGTCGTCGTCGGGGTTTATGTCTTTACTGGTTATCTGTATAGCTCCAGTGAAGCTCGAGGGAGAAGATCTCTCCCACAAGATGGTGAAGTGACCCGGGCATCCTCCTATAGTAATCAGGCTTTTATCGATAGATATGGGACTCTTAGGGAGTTTACCCTAGGTTCTGATGGTCAAAGACGGTTAACCGAATGGTGTACTGGGAATAATTGTTATAATGCCAACGGTACCATGCGAACCAGGCAAGAGCGGGATGATGAAGCATGGAGGATCCAGGTGGAAAAACTTCAAGAAGGGAGAAAGAAATATTGTCTCAAGCCGCCTTGTACCGAATAATCACACATAGGATGAACAGGGGTAAATATTATTGAGTGAGAAGGTGAAGATAAAAATATAAATATAAATACATTCCCTTTTGGGGAGGGTTGTAGTGCCCGTCAAGATTGAACCAACAGAGGTGTTGAAGAAATCAGTCTGGATTATTTTCGGAGTGATTTTGCTGTTTGTGTTTTTGTGGGTGATTCGACAGAACCGGGCAGCGTTGACGGATACTTGGGTGTGTGAGGAAGGGAAGTGGGTCAAGATTGGTCGACCCACGGCGCCTCGGCCTAAAATTCCCTGCAGACAAGAGTAACTTTGGGGACGGAAAAACCAATATTTAGAATTTCACTTCAGTTTCCATCCGCCCAACCCCAGAAAAGAAAGGATTATTGTCGAAAGAGACGAGCTTGGCCGGATTATTCACTCCCAGCCTCCACAGTTCAAGTTTTAGCCCATTTCACTAAATAATTTGATAAAATAGAGGTATGAAACTTGCCATTCTTCTTTCAACCAACAATGCAGAAACTAACTGGAATGCTTTTCGTCTTGCTAACTTAGCTTTATCTAAAGGTGATACTGTTTCTGTTTTTCTTCTTGGTGAGGGTGTGGAATATGGACAAGCAAGCTCTTCTCAATTCAATGTTAAAGAACAGGTTGAAAAGTTCTTGCAATCAGAAAACACACAGATTATTGCCTGTGGTACATGCTTGGCGATAAGAAAACAAGGAAGCACGAAAGAGTGTCCTGAAGGCAGTCTTGAAGACTGGTATCGCATCGTTTCCGAAAGTGATAAAGTTCTTACCTTTTGAAAATGAGCAAATTATGAAAAAAGTGCTGTTAAGTACTATCCTTTTATTCACTTTGTTACTAACTCCATCTGCAACCTTTGCTCAAGGTATGATGGGTAACTGGACTAGCTCACCATCATCTGTGACCTCTGACGACCACACTGCTGGTGAAGAAATTGAAGGAAAAGAGGTCTGGGAAAAACTCCAAGCAAAACAACTTGAGTGTAAGAGCCTCATGGATGACAACTATGAAGTGCTTGGTGAATACTTCATGGGTCAATCTATCGGGAATACTCAAAGACACGCACTGATGAACCAAATGATGACCAGTATGATGGGTGAAGAAGGCGAAGAACAAATGCATATTGCTATGGGAAAAAGATTAAGTGGTTGTGAACCTAATGCTCAAGTTCCTTCAAATGGAGTTGGATTTATGCCGATGATGTGGATGATGGGAGGAGGTGGTAATCCTATGATGGGTGGTTGGAATGGGTTTGGTATTTTGGGATGGATTCCAATGCTTCTTTTCTGGATACTCCTTATTCTCGGTGTCATTGCTTTAATACGTTATCTTGGAAGGTCAGGACAACAGCAGGAGAATAAAACACCACTGGAAATATTGAAAGAAAGATATGCTGGTGGAGAAATAAATAAAAAAGAGTTTGAGGAAATGAAAAAGGACTTAGCTTAATATGTAAAAAAATTTGCCGCCGAAAAAATCTTAATTCTTGCTAATTTATTGCTACAATCTCTAAATATGGGGTTTCAACTTAAAGCTGGCACAATCAACGAAAAAACCAATATTTAGAATTTCACTTCAGTTTCAAGCCTCCCAATCCCAGAAAAGAGAGGATAAAACCTCAGACACCCCCTTTGTTTATCTGCTAAAATATGGGGAATGAATTTGTCAGTCGGAACTTGCGAGACCCAAACACAGTATTTGCTCTATTCAAGTTCAAATTACACCTTCCACCACTAAGAAAAGCTAGATTGATAATTGAAAGAAATAGACTCGGACAAGTGGTTAGAGCTCGTGTTCCTTATGTGAAGACCCATCGGGCACGCATTTTGAATCTGGTTGATGTATAATTCGCATAATGAAAGAGGCGATAGAAAGGACTTTTAGGGAACTAGCTGCTTTTAATTCTCCTTCAAAAAACGAGGTTCGTGTAGCCTCTTATCTTCAGGAGCAATTGACGACAATGGGGTTAGAGGTAAAAGTAGATGATTTTGGAAATGTTATTGGATATCTGTCAGGAAGAGGTGAATCGATACTTCTTAACGCACATATGGATGGTGTTCCTCCAGCAAAAGGCCATATACCAGTGAAAGAAGGGGATGTGTTAAGGAGTGATGGAAGCACGAACTTACGGGCAGATGATATTGCTGGAATTACAATTATTTTAGAAGCAACTATAACAATTATTGAAGGAAAGAAAAAACATCCACCGCTTGTATTAGCTTTTACTGCGCAAGAAGAGATTGGTTTATGGGGAGCGAAAGCATTGGATGTAACTGAATATGATGTAAATCAGGGAATTGTTTTTGACAATGCTTTTGGGGCTGGTACAGTGGTTTCTAAGGGCGCATGTTATGTTGCATTTGATGTTGAGATAAAAGGTAAGGAAACTCATCCTGGAAAAGACCTGTCTCAAGGAGTAAATGCAGTAAAAGTACTTTTAGATACAGGTATACAAGTTGGAGAAGCAGACAAAGGTCAAACCAGAGTAAACATAGGTACTGTTTCAGCAGGAAAAGCGAGGAATGTCGTACCAGGAAACGCAACAATACAAGGTGAAATTAGAAGTTTCTTGACAGGCGATAAACTTTCAGGTCGTTTATCTGAGGTCGAAATGGCTTTCAAAAACGCAGCCAGTAGAAATGGAGCACAGGTAGAATTTACCCAGAAACAACTTGCTTTTGCTTATAAGGTTGATGAAGATGAACCGTTGGTTCAAAAATATAAAGAGGTAGTTGGGGCTCGGGGAGGGGAATTCGAAATGGCTGAGACTTTTGTTGCTAGTGATGCCAATGCACTCCGAGAGAAGGGTCTGAAAGTGTTTGTGATTTCAACTGGTGTCGAAAGTGAACACTCCGTAAACGAGACAGTTAAACTTTCTGACATGGAACAACTTACATCAGACTTAGTTGCGCTTCTTGAATTGCTGCCTCAATAATCTCACCCACCCACCCACTTTTTACGAATACCAAAACCCATTTAACCTCGAAAAAATCTGCGATATAAAATACAAAATGGTTAAAGAGAGAGCTAGAAGTTTAGGGCAGATTATCGTAAAATCAGAATAAATATGTGGAATTGGAGCTTTGGCAAATCATTGATATTGGGAGTTGCAATTGGACTGGTGTTAACTCTTGCTGGTTTTTCTCTACAAGCAGTTGTTGTAATCTCTATAGCTTTTATAGCTTTTGTTTACTGGCTTATACGAGAAATTAATTTTATTAGAAATTCTCATGGGACAAATATTGAAGAATTAGAGAGCGAAGTGGAGGAGTTAAAAAAAAGTTGGAAAAACTTAAAAAAGATAAAACATAAAAATGATTAAATACATTGACAGGCGAGAAACACTCGAGCGTTATAAGGAAGAACACGAAAGTCTCAAAAAACTTGTTCTTACTTTGTCTGAAAGAGAAGCACTTAGTCCCAATACGGTTGATAGATGGTCAATTAAAGATGTTATATCTCATTTAGCTGCTTGGAATTGGGAAGCTATTGATGAGGTTGATAGAGTGTTGAAAAATGAGGCTACTTGGCCTGCTAGGTATGAAGGTAAGATTGGAGAGGATGATTATAATAAAAAAGAAGTTGAAAAGCGTAAAGATAGAGTATGGAAAGATGTCATTCAAGAGTGGGATGATTCATTTTGGGCACAGGTAAAGCGAATGGAGCAAATTTCAGAAGAGGAGTGGAAGCATCAGAGTGGAAATCAACTCTGGAGCGATGGAACACCAGTAACAGTTTATTCATTATTTGCATATGAGTATGAAGGGGAAGGCCATGAGGGAGGACATGCAGTTCAACTAAGAAAATTATTAGTTAAGGAAAAATAATTTATGGCTCTACATAAAGACATGAAGCTGTGTGAAATGAAACAATTTTTGCAAGAAGAAGTAAAAGAACAGATACTGCTTGAGATTGCTCCTATTCTTCATATTGGAATTTCACAGGGAGGTTATTTTGGCGTAACTAGACAAATACTTTGTTTAGTTGATTTTTTAGGAGCTTTATATTCTGGCTATAATGGTGAAGTTGATAAAAAAACTGGCAGAAAAGTAATATCAAAGGCCGAAAAAGCAATTAAATTTATTGAAGATGTTTTTGGGGATAAAGATACTAACTACAAAACTAACGGAAAATATCTTTACTTGATGTATCGGCATGGATTAGTGCATTTATATCAACCTAAAGAGTTGGAGCTTAAAGATGGTAAAAAATTATCATGGCTTGCTTATAAGGGAGCGAGGGAAGGTGCAACTGTGCTTGAAGTACAAAATGTAAGACATATGGAGATTTCCCAAAATCCACACGACCCTAACATAAAATATCTGACCATCTGGATTACGAGTCTATATTACGACTTAATTACAGCTATGGATTTGTATACTAAGAAACTTGAAAATGATAAGGATTTACAAAACAAATGGATAACAACCGCTAATGCTATCTGTGAGCCAGAAAAGGTATGACAAAGGTATCTTCTGATATATTCATGGAGACAGGTTAGCCTCAACTATCATATTATGTATATTAAGAAGACATACTAACAGTAATTGATAACCACAAGCTCAAAAATGGAGTGATAAACAGGGTAAGACAGTCGATAAGTCCAAAGAGGGATTAGCACGCCTAAAATCAGCACTAGAGAAGCTCACAGATGAGGAGAAGCGGTATGTTAAAGCGTTCGGTTCAAAAGTAATTGATTTTGAACAATTCAAGGAAAGCGTGCGTGAAGTTAAAGCAAAGAAGGAAGCTATAGAATCACAGGTCAAAGAGTTAAATGAGAAAGCCCCTGATGATGCTGTAAACCTCGATAGTTTTGACGATATTTGTGATACACTTTACTACTCGATGAAGCATGCTCCAGCCTCCGATAGGCAGGAGCATATGAGAAATCTCATAGTATCTATTTATGTCGGAGAAAGGAGAAGTGCCCTAGTAAATGGCCATATTCCATTACTAGCACAGGCACAATATATCCAATATGAACCTATCAGTCGGGATTGTTGGCTTGGCGAATGTGGGGAAATCAACCCTGTTTAACGCCTTGTTACAAAAGCAACAAGCCTTGGTCGCTAATTACCCCTTTGCCACGATTGAGCCTAATATCGGGATTGTGCCGGTGCCGGACGAGAGACTGGATCGATTGGCGGAAACGATCGCTAAGGAGCGGGTGCATCCGGAGGGGAGGGGAGTCAATAAAGAAATTTTAATGAAGGTTAAGTTACCACCGGTGGTGCCGGCAACGGTTAAGTTTATTGATATTGCCGGTTTGGTCAAAGGAGCGTCGACGGGAGAGGGCTTGGGCAACCAATTCTTAGCCCAGATCCGGGAGGTGAATGTGATTTGTCATATCATTAGAACATTTGAGGACGAGGCGGTGGTGAGGCAAGGCTCGGTCAGTCCCAAGGATGACTGGGAGATGGTGAATACCGAATTAGCCTTAGCCGATTTAGAAACGAAACAGAAACGGGAGACAAAAAAGAAAGGCATAACGGAGGCACTACCGTTGTTAACCGAAAAACCAGTGATAGTGGTGGTGAACGTTAACGAAGGTCAGGAAAAACAAGCCGAAACGGTAGCCAGGGGACTAGGTATCGAGCCGCGGTGGGTGGTGGGGATTAGTGCCAAAATGGAAGCCGATCTGGCCGCTTTACCCCCAGCAGAACAACGAGAATACCTGGCAACCCAAGGCTTGAAACAGTCGGGTTTGGAGAAATTAATTCAGTTGGCTTATGAACGGTTGGAGCTGATTTCTTTTTTGACGGCCGGAGAGAAAGAAGTCAGAGCTTGGACCCTTCGACGCGGTGATACCGCTCTTAGGGCAAGCTCGGTAATCCATACAGACTTTGCCAGGAAATTTATTAAGGCTGAGGTAATACCCTGGCAGGAGCTGGTGAAATGCGGCGGGTGGAAGCGGGCGAAGGAAACAGGAGCGGTGAGAAGTGAGGGTCGGGATTATGTGATTCAAGACGGGGAAGTAGTGGAATTTAAAATCGGAGCGTGATATACTCAGTGATAGTTATTGGGTGAGAGATTCGTTTTTAAGGCCGGCAGGTACGGCAGAAACTCTCCTATTAGTTATATTTTTTGGTTATGCCAGGATACGAGTTAATGGTAATCAGTCCGACGGCGGCCGACGGCGGTGAAGCTAAGCTGGTGGTAGCGGTGGTGGAACAGGCTGTGACCAAGGCCAAGGGTAAAATCAAAAACCAAGAAGAATTAGGGGAAAAACCGCTAGCCTATGCCATAGCTGGGCATCAACAAGCGGTGTTTAACCTATTTGAAATGAAGGTAGCGGCTGATAAGGTGAAAACTTTGAATAATCAGCTAAGCAATGAAAAAGGCATTTTACGTTATTTATTAATCAAGCGAGAGGAGAAGTAGTATGTCGGCCCGATCATTGAATCGAGTGATGTTAATTGGCAACCTCACCCGGGATCCGGAATTAAGGTATACCCCGCAAGGAACAGCCGTGTGTACCTTTGGTTTGGCGACTAACCGAAGTTGGATGCCGGCCGATGGGTCACAGCGACAGGAAGAAACCGAATACCATCGGATTGTGGCTTGGGCTAAATTAGCCGAAATTTGTTCCCAATTGTTATATAAAGGGCGTAAAGTTTATGCCGAAGGTCGGCTGCAAACCCGGCGTTTTACGGGTCAAGATGGCAATGAACGAGAAGTAACCGAAGTAGTCATCGATTCGATGATTGCCTTGGGTCAACCTAAGAGTAAAGAGGAAGGCGAGGATGAATATGCTTATGGCGGGGGTGAGTTTGTAGCCACGCCAGCGGGCGGGCAGGCCACGCCAGCTGCCAGGCCAGCTCAGGTGACTCAAAAACCGCCAGCCGCACCGATGACGACCAGTACGCTAGCTCCGGCAGCCGCTGATGACGACGTGGTCGAAAGTGCCGTGGCGGCTGAAGAAGAGACGGTGGAGACTGACAAGAAACCGGCTAAAAAAGCGACTAAGATTTCAGCTAAAGCCAGCCAAGAAGAAAAAGCGGTGGCCGCTGATGATATTCCCTTTTAGTTATGCTTAAAACCAGGCCTTACCCCAAACGTCAGACTAACCAACCGTGCGCTTTTTGCGAAACGGGCTTGGTGCCTGACTATAAGGAAGCTAAAAGCTTAAGAAGTTATTTGACGGATAAAGGTAAGATTGTGCCGCGAACCCGATCGGGAGTGTGTTTAACTCACCAACGGGCTTTAACCCTGGCGGTGAAACGAGCCCGTTATCTAGCAATGTTGCCGTACGTGTCGCTGGCTCGTTAAGCTGGGGGTGGCTGAGTTTCCGGGGTATGGTATAGTGGGAAAGTTTTAAGGCTAATTTTTTATGGCTGAAGACGGTCATCAACTGTATTTACGGGTGGGACGACGACGCTGGCCGTTGACTTTAATCCGGAATGGATTAATGGGAGTGACCTTAGTGGTCTTGGGGGCGGGTTTAGGTTATGCCTGGGCCTTTAAACAAATTAACCAAACTCAGATCCCGTCAGTGCTGAAGGCTTGGCGGCAGGCGCCGGAGCAGATGAAGCTGGATAAAGATGGCTTGGATTTTTCTTTGTACTGGCAAGTGTGGGAGACGTTGGAAAAAAACTTTCTGGAAACAGAGAAGATTGATCCGAAAGAAATGGTCTATGGCTCGATTCAGGGGATGACGGCGGCTTTGGGCGATCCCTATACCGTCTTTTTACCGCCGGAAGAAAATCAGCAGACTAAGGAAGATTTAAACGGTGAGTTTGATGGGATCGGGGTGCAACTGGGTTATAAACGAGACACCTTGGCGGTAATGGCGCCATTGGAAGGTCATCCGGCCATTAAGCAGGGGGTGAAGGCAGGCGATTTGATTTTACATATTAAAGATGAACAGAAGCAATTGGATGTAGAAACGGCCGGTTTAACTTTACCCGAAGCAGTGACCATGATTCGAGGCAAAAAAGGCACACCGGTGACTTTGACTTTATACCGGGAGGATAAGGGTACTTTTGAAGTGACGATTATGCGGGAAACGATTGCCATTCCCTCGGTGGAATGGGAATACGGGGAGGTAACCGATAAGGGCTGGGTGAAACAGACCAACGGCACGATCGCTTGGTTGAAATTAAGGCGCTTTGGGGAAAAGACGCAGCCAGAGTGGGATGAGGCGGTGGCTGATATTGTCAAGCATCGGGATAACCTCAAAGGAGTGGTTTTGGACCTGAGGAATAACCCGGGTGGCTATTTGACTGGAGCGATTGATTTGGCCTCGGATTTTATTCCTGAAGGAGTGGTGGTCCAGCAGCAAGGGCGAGCGGAGACGCAAACGTTTAAGGTGACGCGGCGGGCGCGGCTAATTAACTTGCCGACGGTGGTCGTAATTAACGGTGGTAGTGCTTCGGCTTCGGAGATATTGGCTGGAGCTTTGCGGGATCGCTTGCAAGTGAAGCTGGTAGGGGAGCGCTCGTTTGGCAAGGGGACAGTTCAGGAAGCAATTGAGTTGGCCGACCAGGCCGGTCTGCACGTCACCACCGCCAGATGGTTGTTGCCTAACGGCGACTGGATCCATGAAGACGGTTTAAAACCGGATGTGGAAGTGACCTTGCCCGATGAAGTGGCCAGCGAGGCGGCCAACCTCAAAGATAGTCAGTTAGAGGCGGCGGTTAAAGAATTAACAAATTAACCTAATCTTCACAATTGGCAGCTAAAGTACGTGGGGTAAGGAGAATTATGATTGAGCCAACTCAGGACCAAAAGAATCTAGCCGGGAAACACGGCGGTTCGGCCTGGGTGGGATTTGTGGTCGGTTTAATAGTCATGGGTTTGATGGTGGTGGCTTTTTTCGGTGGGGCGGCAGCGGATCGCTTAGTGGGCTTGAAGCAATTGGATCAATGGTTACCTGGGTTACAGCGGTTGGCACCGACCGGTCAGAAACAAATATCGCAGACGATTTTAAATGAAGAATCGGCAGTCGTGGGGGTGGCCGAGCGAGTGTCACCTTCAGTAGTAACGGTAGCGGTAACCACGCAGCGACAGCGGTTACCGTCGTTTTTTATGGATCCGTTTGGAATGTTTGGCAACCGGATGATGCCTAATGAAAGCGAATTGGAGCCGATTCAGCAGGATATTGGTTCCGGCTTTGTGGTAGACCAGCAGCAGGGTTTAATCGTGACCAATAAGCATGTGGTTAGTTCTGCCAACGCCAAATATAAGGTGATTGGCAACGATGATAAAGAATTTGAGGTAGTTAGAATATACCGGGATCCGGTTAATGATTTAGCCATTTTAAAAGTGGCAGATGCCAGTCTGCCGGCCATTGACTTGGGTGATTCTGATACCTTAAAAGTTGGTCAATTTGTGGTGGCCATCGGCACGGCTTTAGGTGAGTTTAGACACACGGTGACGACCGGAGTAGTTTCCGGCTTAGGCCGGGGGATTGAGGCGGGTGATGGCTTGGGCGGCGCGGTCGAAGCCTTGGATAACGTCATTCAAACCGATGCGGCCATTAATCCGGGTAATTCCGGGGGACCGCTACTGAATAGCTTAGGTCAGGTGATCGGGGTGAACGTGGCTATTGCTTCAGGGAGCGAGAACATCGGCTTTGCCATTCCTATTAATGTAGTCAAACAGTCGCTAGCCAATTTCAACGAAACCGGGCAGTTTGACCGGCCGTTTTTGGGCGTCCAATATCAAATGATCAGCCAAGAGGCGGCGTTGATGAACGAGGTGCCGGCCGGAGCTTATGTGAGGCAGGTGGTGGACGGTTCTGCTGCTGCTGAGGCCGGTTTGGAAGCTGGGGACATCATTACCAAGCTAAACGGAAAGAGTTTGAAAGATGCCAAGGGTGGTTTGGCAGAAATTATCAATAGTTTTAAAATAAACCAGGAAGTAAAAATGGATATTTATCGCGATGGGAAAACCATGGAATTAACGGTGATGCTTAAACCATCGGAACCGGCGGCAGAGTAGGGGTCGATGTTTCGGGTTGATGGAGGGTGGTGAGGATGGGATCAAGATCACCATCAATAATGCGATCGAGATTTTTCCAGGTTTTAGGGAGACGGTGGTCGGTAACCCGGTTTTCCGGATAGTTGTAGGTACGAATTTTTTCGGAACGCATGGCCCGGCCAACGGCGGCTTTACGGGATGAATCTAGGGTGTTAAGGCGCTTTTGGTCTTCAATGTCCCAAAGTTTAGCCCTTAAGATTTCCAGGGCAATAGCTTTATTTTGCTGTTGATAGCGCTCTTCACGGCAGTGAACCACTAAGCCGGTCGGTTTATGAGTTAAAGTGACGGCGGTATTAACTTTATTAACGTTCTGACCGCCGTGACCACCAGCGCGGGAGAATTTCCATTCCAAATCTTCATCACGGAGGTTTATCTGAGCGGGGGGGATTTCGGGCAGGACGGCGACAGTGGCGGTTGAAGTGTGGATCCGACCCGAGCTTTCGGTGATCGGGACCCGCTGGACCCGGTGAACCCCGGATTCATATTTTAAACGGCCGTAGGCACCGCGGCCTTTAAGCTTGATGACCCCGCTGGCCAAGAGTTCCAAGCGAAAGCCTTGAGCTTCGGCATAACGGCGGTACATCCGCAACAGATCATTAGCAAAGATTTTGGCCTCCTCCCCGCCGGCGCCACCCCGAATTTCCATGATGGCCGGGGCATGATCCATCCCCACTTCGTCCCGATCAGCAAGACTTCGCGGGGTGGGATTGGTCAGGGCGGATAAGGATTCGGTTAAGGCGGCTTTTTGGGTTTCCAGACGGTTAATTTCTGCCTGAGCTAACTCGGCTAAGGTCGGATCTTGGAGTAAGCTAGTGGTCTCAGCCAAGCGCTGGTCGATTTTCAATAGCTGGGCTTGGAGTTGAGTAATCGCGTCGTTCATTTGGCGGATTTAATATCCTGGAGCATTTCTTTGAGCGATTTGGTCGGGACCGAAGCTTTAGTCGTTTTCTTGGTTTTGGTTTTGGCTTGATAGCTTTTGGCTTGATTGACTTTGGCTTGAAAGCGTTCGACCCGGCCTTGAATATCGACGAATTTCATTTCCCCGGTAAAGAAGGGGTGGCAAGCGGAGCAAATATCGACCTTAATCGATTCTTTGGTCGAACCGGTGACGAAGGTATTGCCACAACTACAGGTGACTTGACAGTCGTTATGCCAGGTGGGATGGATAGCGGTTTTCATAACTGGGGCATTATAGGTGATTTAGAGCTAAGACTCAAGCGTGGAGCTTAATCTGTCTTCGACGAGATTCGGCCAGGATGACACCCAGGACGATGAGCAATAAGCCAAGAAGCTGAGCCGGGTAGAAACGGTCGCCCAACCAGATAATCGATAGAGGAATATAAATAAGGGGTTGGAGGTAGGTAAACAGAGTGGCCTCGGAGACTTCAATCTTGGCTTGGCCATAGAGAAGCAGGGCTAAAGCCACCGGGGAACCGAGAATGCCCATATAGAGGACGGCGCGAATGACCTCAGGCGAGGCAAAAAGGTAAGCCATTGAGGGCGTGGGGCCGAGAAGGGGAGCCAGGAGACTAAAACCAACCAAACCGACTAAGCAGCTAATCGCAGTGACAAATAATTTGTTTTGATGGTGATAGTGTTTTTTGGCCAGTAATAGATAAGTCATGTTGGCCAGTTGATAGAGGAGGAGAAAGAAAATACCCAGACTGTTATGACTCAAAGTGTGATCAACTGTGGTTGAGGATAAGAGAAGGATTAAAGTCCCGAAGATACTCAGGCTGAGGCCGAACCATTCCCGTTTTTCTTCCCGTTCCTTCAGGAAAAATAGGCCACCTAAGGTTACAAAAATGGGAGCGGTGGAAGCAATGAGCGAGGCGGTTAGAGCCGGGGTTCGGGCTAAACCGGCATAAAGGAAACCCAGACTTAAAATAATTTGGACGATTTCGATAGGAATGATCAATTTGAGGCTGGCTAAAGCATGCTTTGGCCAGACAAAGAAAAGGAGGGGGAGCATGAAGACAGCGGCGACTAAGTAACGGAGCAGGAGGAAGTAGTAGGGGGTGATGATTTCCAGGGCGGGTTTGACAATGGGGAGAGCCGCCCCCCAGATGACCACATTACCGAGGAGAGCCAAATACGCCAGCCGCCGTTTTTGAGTCATTAAACCATGATAATGTAAAACACCCCTGGGGTGTAAGCAGCATTCACCCCGGGGGTGAAAGCCGAGGCAAAAGGTTTTCCAGGGTGTCAGTGGTCTGTTCACCGGTTTGCATGTTTTTAAGAGTGACTAGGTTTTTGGCAGCTTCGTCGGGACCGATGACTAGGACAAAGGGAATGCCCTTTTGGTTGGCGACTTTGAATTGTTTTTCCAAGCGGTCATAAGCGGGGTAGACTTCGGTAGCAATGGCTTGATCACGCAGACTTTGGGCTAATTGAAGCGAGGCAGAGGCCAGCGTTTGGTCAAAGATGGTCACTAAGACTGGGGTGGGATTACCGCTAGCGGGGATGAGGTTGAGTTTAAGGGCGGCTTCGACCATACGATCCAAACCAAAAGCAATACCCACGGCTGGGAGATCGGGTCCACCAAGCTGTTTGATGAGGTGGTCGTAGCGGCCACCACCGCCAAAAGAACCGATAGCTAAGTCTTCAAGGGGTAATTGGACTTCAAAGATCATGCCGGTATAGTAGTCCAGACCTCTGGCGATGGTGGGATCAAAGCTAAAATCAGTTTCAGGCACACCCAGCTCGGTGATCAGGTTAAAAATGGCGGTGAGGTTAGCGGTGGGGGTAGCTGATTTAATTGATTGAATGGCTTGGTTAGCTGAGGCGTCGCTTAAACCCTTGACCACCAGTTCATCAATGACTGCTGTTTCGGTGAGTTTGTTTAATTTATCGAGGGACTGAATGATAGATAAAACCGAGACTTGGTCGGTGGCGAGGGGAGTGAGAACCTCAGAGAGCACCTGGCGGTCGTTGATGGCTAATTTGATCGCCGGGTAACCGACGTTTTTAAAAGCGGCGTAGGTACAAGCGATTATTTCGGCGTCGGCGAGGGGTGCCTTGGAACCAAAGATATCGATATCGCACTGAGTAAATTCCCGGTAGCGGCCGGCTTGGGGTTTTTCGGCGCGGAAGTTATTCTGGATTTGGTAGCGGCGAAAGTAGGCGGGTAAGTCGTTTTGGTATTGAACTAAAACCCGAGCGGTAGGGACGGTTTGGTCGTAACGTAAACCGACTTCCCGGCCACCCCGGTCGGTGAAAGTAAAAACCAGTTTATCGGCTTCGGTGCCGTATTTACCCAAGAGCAGGTCGGCGTATTCTAAAGTCGGAGTTTCTAAGGGTTCAAAGCCATAGAGTTCAAAGGTTTGTTTGACTTTGGCCACGACGAAATCTCGGGTCCGTTTTTCCGCCGGCAAAAAATCCCGAAAGCCTTTTAAAGTCTGAACCAGTGGAGTCATAAGGTTAGTTCTCCGGTAATTATAACCTGATTATTACCATCAGGGGTTGATGATTTTAGGTAGAAGTTTGGTAATAAGAAAGCTAGTTGCCTGAATATCATATAGAGAAGCTTGACAACAAGGTGAGTCTTGGCCGGTAACGGGAATATTGAGACCAATGGTTTTTGTAGCAGGGGAGACGGTGTTAATAGCTCGAACATTGGTATAACCTTCAAGGGAATCGGGGATTTCGAATTGGATGGGGATTTGGTTTTGGGTGGCTGTGGCGATGACTAGACGGCTCAATTCGGCATCATTCACAAAACCAGTACCTTGAACCTGTAAGGCTGGTCCTTGACCGATGGTGGGGATGGACCAGTTGTTTGTTTGAGTTTGGGGTTGAGTGTAGGCGGAGTCGATGACAATAGCCACTCGTGGCAGTAGTCGTTGAGCAACGGCTGCAGCACCTTTGCCTAGTCCTTGCTCTTCCTGGGTGGTAAAAGCAAGATTCAAAGTCCAAGCTGGTATCGGTTTAAGTAATGGGAGGAGGCTGATCAAGACGGCACAGCCGACTCGATTATCTAAGGCCGGACTGGAGACCAGAGAGTCTTGGGTTTGATAAAAGCGTCTAAAATAGCCAATGGTACCGGGAGGCAAGTCAATAGGGTTAGGAAATTTTACGGTTAAATCCTGGTAAAACTTCGGTTGGTTTACAGATGAGGCGATTATTCCATTGATAATCGTGGATTTAGTGGTAATGCTGATAGTACCACCGACTAGTTCCAGTGGAGTTGACTGACCAACGGTGACGAACTGATAGGAAAGGTTATTTAGCCGGTTAGTGAGACAAATACCGACTTCATCTAGGTGCGCTTCAACTAGCATAATTTTAGAGCCGTCGCCAATTTGAGCTAGAACATTACCACACCCATCAATCTGGGGAGTTAAGCCGGTGTTTTGAATCAAGTCGGCAACGATATGAGTGATACCTTGTTCTTTTTCAAAGCCAGAGACTCCAGGGTATTTAACTAGTTGTCGGAGGACCTGGGAAATAGTCATAGATTTCCTAAAGTGGCTAAATAATAATAAAGAACGTCGTAGGGTGAGATCTTGGGACCTTGGGGGGCATAACCTTGGTCCGGTCGGCAATAGGGGTAGATGGTGAGCCAGCGGTCCCAACCCAGAGTCTTGGCAGCCGTATAGACCCGTTCATATTCGGAATAGTCAAGATAAACACCATCGTCCAAGGGAAGGTAATTTAGAAGGCAGAATTCGAACAAATAGGTAACTTCTTTGGTAAAGAAAAGGATTGGTTTAGGGCTGGCTTTGGCTAGTTTAATTAATTCAGATAAAGGCTCAGACTGTTTCGGATTATCTTGGTTAATAGTCATAAGTTGGCCATTTTGGATGGTGAGCGATAGGTATCGGAAACGGGGAGGAGTTAGGGTGGTGTCTAGATAACGAAAGACATTGCTGCCAAATTGGTTTTGATCCTGACCCAGTCTGATGAGGTCGAGTTTGACCAGATTGTAAATAAGTAGGTCTGGATTGGTGACGCCCTGAGTAATCAGGTTACCAAGTTGCATGTCTAGGGAGTTAACCGGCAGGTCGGCCTTAAACATTCTTCGATAGAGACATTGATTCAAGGTTCGACAAAAGGTTTGATAACTAATTTGTCCGGAAGTAGGCTCGGTGGCTTGAATTAGGGCTTGTTTTAAGTCTTGGACGAGAATGGCTGAAAGGATATCTGGTTTGATTTGTTGTTTGTGTTGAAGTTGGTCTATTAGAGCGGTGACTGGGTCCGGGGACATCAGAACGGCCGACAGAGGGACTCGGTTTTGAGATCGGCGCTGGGAATCGCTCATGAGCCGGTATGGCCGGTTGGGACCAGGATTAATTTTTATAAAGGAAAGATCGAGTAGGCCATCGCTGGGGAAGGGGAGGAGATCTAAAGTAATTTGGCCTATTTTAGCTGGTAAGTCGGCAGCGTTGAAGAGAAGTTGGAGTTTGTCTAAGAATGCAAAGGCAGCGAAAAGTTGGTCGGGGGAAGCATTGGCTAAAGTTAAAAATTTTGAGGGCAAGAATGCGTCTGGTTCGGCTATGCCAGCTAAGGCCGGCTGGTCATAGAGAGATTTGAAGTAGAGGGGATTTAGGCCAAGTTGGATTAGTTGGGAGTCAAGATTTCCGGAAAGGATGGCGGTCCGCTTGGCTTGATAGCGAGTAAAACATGCCTCTAGGCTTTTTGGGTAAAAGTTGGTTTGATAGGCAATGGTTTCTGGATCAGGTTCGATTGGATTAGGACGGGTAATCGCAGATAGGGGAAGGTTTCCCGGGTGATGACTTCATCTATTAAAGCTAGTTTGGCTAAACGGCTAGCTATGGCAAAGAGGCGTTGGTTGGCGGAAGGAGATAACTCAAGACTTTCGGGGAGAGAAAGTATTTTTTTGGCTAGTGATACATAGCGGTCTTGACAGATGGACCATTCCGTTAAAATTCGACCATCGACTTTTATTCTGGTGTTCACTTTAGCCCTGATCATTTGTTCAAGTCTTTGAGTAAGTAGTAGCGGTAGGTTATTGGTAATTTGAGTTTCAAGTTTTTCTAGGTCGACCAGGGAGGAAATTGGGGAAAAGTTAATTTCAAGTAGTTTTAGGTCCGGAGGCTTAAATTGGAATTCGCCAGGGGTTTGGGAATTTAGGGGGAGTTGGAAGACAACACCGGCGCTGAAACCAGTTAAGAAGATGAACATAGCCGGATTGGTTCCTGGCGGGTTTTCAACTCCAGCTAGTGTTTGGCCTAAATTTGCGGGTAAGAAGAATTTGTCTCCAATTTTTTGGGATTTGGACGAGTTTGGATTATCTCGTAGCGTTTGATAAGAGGTCAAAAATTGTTGAAACAATCGATAACAAATGGCAATAATAGCTGGTCGCCAGCTTTTTTCAATGGGGAGGTAATTAAATTCAAGACCATAGGAATAAGCATTTTCAAACAGCTGAATTTGGGCCATTGGTGATGGTTCTGTTTGAACTTGATATAGACCTGAGAGGCAACGGTCGACTAAGTCTTTAAGTCGGCCGTCGGTTTGGCAAGTCAACACAAGCGAGGCAATATCATTTAAATCCAATGGCACAGCGTCTTTCGGTCGGGTGAGACCAAAAGCGTCTTGGATTACAGTTGGTGACATGTTAGTTTCTTTAGGCATAAAAAAACCTCCTTAACGGAGGTGGTAATGAAAAAGGTAATTAACTATTTAAACACGGAAAGGCACCACCTCCGAAGATTGAGGATGGTGATGATGGTTGTTGGTCGTAGATAAGTTAGTCAACATAGAGGGTATCTTAACAGAGATTGGGGGAGAGTCAAGTTGTCGCTTCAGCTGATTGCTTATTCACTAGCGCTGCGACTCTGGTATTAGCTTCAGTTGTATTACTGGCGATTTTGGCTAGTTGGTCTCGGGCGACTATAGCTGCTGGTATATCTTCTGCTGTGGCTGCTGTTTGTAGTGATGAATACGAGGCGGCATTGACTACTGCTTCTGCTGATGACATAAGGATAATTCTAATATTTATGATTATAAGGAGAGGGAAAGAGTAATGCAATAGGGTGACAGGGTAACCATTCAGGATTTAACAAAACCTTCCCGTATGACCGTCGCTAGGGTGGGAAAGAACTGATGGGCTGGTTGG